>JAUXFS010000245.1 GCA_030622775.1 Rhodospirillales bacterium
CCGGCGATGACCCGCGGGTCAAGTTGGCCGCCACGCGCGGCACGTCCCGGCCGTGAACGGGCGGGCAATCTTCGCTGCGATCGCGTTCGCGGTGACGCTGTGGACGGTCGTGCCGGCACGTTCCCATTCGTTGGCGCCGGCCATCCTCGACGTCAAAGAACTCGGCGATGGTCTGGCGGCGGTCGTCTGGCGGCAATCGAGCCGACAACTGCCCGGTCCTCGGCTGGAACCCCTATTTCCGACGCGCTGCACCCGCGCGACGGCGATGACAACGGCCGATATCGCCGGCAGCGTCGTTCGGCGCTGGCTTGTCGACTGCGGAGCCCCGCTCGCGGGAGCCAGTATCGGCGTCGACAATCTCGCGCGCTCGGCGAGCACCGTGCTGCTGGTCGTGCGGACCGCGGACGGGGAGATGATCCGCCGCGTTCTCCACCCGGGACAGCCGGATATCGTCGTTCCCGCGCGGGCGCGGCTGATCGATGTTCTGCGTGATTATACTTTGCTCGGAATCGAGCATATTTTGTCCGGCTTCGACCATCTTCTGTTCGTCACGGGACTGCTGCTGCTGGTTCGAAATCCGCGCGCGCTGGTATGGACGATCACGTCGTTCACGGTCGGGCATAGCGCCTCGCTGGCGGCGGCCACCCTCGGATGGGTGGCGGTGCCGCCGCGACCCCTCGAGGCCGCGGTCGCCCTGAGCATCGTCTTCGTTGCCATCGAGATCCTGCATCGGCGCCGGGGGCGCATCGGCGTCGCCGCCCGTTGGCCGTGGCTTGTGGCCTTCGCGTTCGGTCTCGTCCACGGTCTCGCCTTCGCCGGAGCACTGACCGAAGCGGGGCTTCCTTCGCACGCGATCCCGCTCGCGCTCTTGTCGTTCAATCTCGGAGTCGAAATCGGACAACTGGCCTTCGTGGTCTCCGTTCTCGCCTTGATCGGCGTGTTGCGCGCGCTGCGGGTTCGCTGGCCGCGCTGGAGCGGCGATGTCGCGGCCTACGCCATCGGCGCGATCGCCGTCGTCTGGTTCGCCGACCGCACAAGCTGGCTTCTCACGGGTTAGGTGTTTATACCAACGGTCATTGATGGATCGGACAGCGGAGGCGTGATCGCTCTCGAGCACGACATTCCCGTGGCAATCGGCAACATCTCGAACTACTTTCACAAAAGCCTAAATCATCCTGCACTATGCTCGCGCGCACCCGTTCCTTGGAACCCGTCGCGGACCGGGAACGGTTGCACGCTGTTCGCTGTACGCCAACCAACGAGGACACCATGGTCAACGAGAATTCGGACAGTCGAGAAGAAATTCAAATTGGGGTCGTCAACGTTCTCCAGAACATGGTGGAGGATTGGGATCTGGACCTCCCCGAGCCGATCGGCCCGGACACACGCATCATCGAGGATCTGGGTTTCGAGTCGATCGACCTCGTTCAGTTGGTTGTTTCCATCGAAGAGAAGTTTGGGGTCCGCGGCCTTCCGTACGAAAAGGTTCTGATGAAGGACGGGGCCTACGTCACCGAAATCCACCTTTCCGACCTGGTCGATTTTCTCCATAAACACATCCCGAATCTCAAAAGCACCGAGACCGCTGCCGAGTAGCCGGAAAGCCGGACCCGCGAAACGCCTAACGCTATTCGTCCGTCAAGGCCAGGGGCGGGTCGTTCGGAGCGCTCAGGTCCATGGTCACGTGCGTGCGCAGGAAGTGATCGGTCCGGCGAAGGAAAGCGCGGGGGCGGCTCAACGGAAAAAAATGACCGGCTCTTCGGACGACACCCACTTGGCAATGGCGGCAGTAACGCCTGAGCGCCTGGGCTGAGGCCCGGGCGACCGTATACTCTCCGACCAACGCCAATATCGGCTGTTGCAGGGCGCCCAGATCGGCCGGCCGGAAGTCCACGCCCGACGTCACGTCCCGGTACGCGGATGTCGTTTCCATGATGGTCAGCCAGCGCCGCGCCGACCGGGGGCCGCCCATACGCACCAACTCGTGCGGGACCACTTCCTTGAATTCGTTGAGGACGCTCCCCCCGATCGCTCGTGCCTCCTTGGTATCCCGCAATTGCATACGCGCCAGGGCCGTCAGCAGCTGCAACCCCGAGTTCGGATCGTGTTCGTCGAATTCGATCCCCGCTCGACGGAAGATTTCCCTGAAGCGGGTCCAGAAGGACAATTCGGCGAACACCAGATTGCGCTGGACGCAAGGTATCCGCACATCGGCGAGCACCAGGCTCTTGACCCGATGGGGGTGGTTCAGTGCGAAAGACAGCGCGACCAGCCCGCCGAAGCTGTGGGCGATCAGATGGACGCGTTCCAGCCCGAGATGGTCGAGCAGCGCGCCGAGATCCTCGGCCAGTCGCGTCGGCGAGTATCCCGTGGGGGTAATGTCGCTACGACCATGCCCGCGCAGATCATAGAGCGTCACCGACCCGAAACGTGTGAACGCCGGCGCCAAACCGGCATACCAAAAGGCCAGGTTGGTGGCGAGCCCGTGGATCATCACGAGGTTCTCGCCGCCATTGTTCCCGGTCGTCCTGGCGGGGAGCTGAACGAAGTGACATTTCAGCTGCGGTAGCTGGGCAAAGGGCATCGTCCACCTTCGGGGTCGAGACTATTCCTCGAGATAGCCGAGCGCTTTCAACTGCTCCAGGATCTTCTCCCGTTCCTGTTCGGGAATGGGTTCTTCCTCGTGAACAGGGGCGGATCCAGTGAGATCCAGGGTCGGCGGGCCGCTCAGCACCGGCCGCTGCATGAGGCTGTCGACGGTAAACAGGCTATCGGGAACCGATCCTTCGAAGTTTTCCGGCACGTTCAGTCCGAGACTGTGGAGAAGGATGCCCGCGACGTCCATGATCGACATGACGCCTTCCCGGGTATTCTCGATCCCCGGGCCCGCCGCGACGAAAATCCCATCGGGGTGATGGGTACCGAGGACCATCGGGCGTGGAACCATCACCGGCGCCAGATTGCGCACCGACACGAACCCGTAATCGCGCAAAACCAAAGTGAGGTCGGGCGCGTCCCCCATGGCGGCGCCGGGGAACACCTCCTCTCGCAGGAGAACGTCCCGGATCATCGGCTCGCCGGTTACCACGCTCTCGAGGGCATAGAGGTCATCGATCAGCTTGCCGCGGAACGACTCGTACTCCCCGACGGGAACCCCTGGACCGCCCGGCTTACCCGCCACCCGGATGCAGATGCCGTTGCTCGAAGGCGTCGGGCAGAACGCTTTCGTGTGCTCCCAGTCGAGATGCGCAAAGCTTGCGGCCGCGCGGCGGCGGTCCGCTTCGGAGACGCCGACGGTCGCCCAGGTCAGATAGCCGCGCTCGCTCAGGTATTCGTTGATGCGCAGGACTTCGTCTGAGCCGGTGAACCCATGGTCCGAGGCCAGGAACACCTGTGCCTTGGGCCCGGCGAGGTCGACGAGACGCTTGATGTAACCATCCAGCCTGCGGAAATACGTGCAGACGAGTTCTCGCAGGCGAAGCCAGTCCTCGTCCGGCTGGCTCGGGGCGAGACTCGGGTCGAGTACATGCCAGACCTGATGCTGGATCTTGTCGGTACCGTCGAACATGACCGCGAACAGGTCCGGCTGATCCTCGCTCAGCAACGCTTCGGCGATGCGAAACCATTGCTCTTCCCGCGGAATATGGGTTTGCACCCAGTCCTCCAGCTCCTTTTGCGACATCGGTTCGCCGACCTTGAGCTCGCGTTCGAAATCCCACGCCAACTCCCGGGCGTTGAAGCCGCGAATACCCTTGACCCGTTCGTACAAAGTATCGGGAGTCGTGTTGATGCGGAGGTGCCGCCACGATATGAAGCCCGGAATGAGGCTGCCGTTGATCGGCCGCGGTGGTGCCATCATCGGGAAGTTGAGGGACACGACCGATCGATCCTGACGGCTCGCGATGGACCAGATGGTCTCGACCTTGATGTCGCGCGCATCGTAAAGGGTGAAGAAGACCTCGTCGCCCGCGTCCCGAAACCGCATGAAGTCGTAAACGCCGTGGCTTCCCGGCGAGCGCCCGGTCATCAGCGAGACCCAGGCCGGCGGCGTCAGCGGGTGGGGCGTCGAACGCAACGTGGCGCGGTAGCCTCCCTGCATCAGTTGCCGCAGGAACGGCATCACCGGGCCATCGGCAGTGTCCGCACGGGTGAGGTCGTCCAGGACCGGAAATGTCGCTCCGTCCAGACCGATCAGCAGAGTGCGTACCATTTCCGTTACCAAAATCCCAGTTATCGGAGAAGCGAAAGCACCTTGTTCAAACTAAAATTAATCCAAACGAGGGGTGCGGATCGGAGCCTATTGCGCGAAGGCACCACAAACGAACCTAATAATTTCTCGCAGAAGATCAATACATAGTTAAGGGTTATCAAACTAAAGAGAGCCTGTTCATTTTTCTATCTTACGACATTTGAAACTAAACCATATCTGTCCGA
>JAUXFS010000112.1 GCA_030622775.1 Rhodospirillales bacterium
AGGCGCGGCCCCGCCATCGGCACCCGGGGCCGGCTGGGCCGCGAGCTTCGCCCCCCCCCGCGAGACCCCGACGCCGGCGGCGCGCAGGGGGCGGTCGTGAATCATGTACCCCGGCTGAATCACCTGCGCCACGGTGCCGTTGGGAACACTCTCGTCGGGAACCTCGTACATCGCTTCGTGAAAATTCGGATCAAACGGCTGTCCCAGGGCTTCGATCGGCGTTATGCCGTTTCGTTCGAAAACGCCGAGCAACTCCTTTTCGGTCATCTGCACGCCCGCCACCAACGCTTCCAGCGCCGGATCCCCCTGTCGGGCCTCCGGATCGACGCTTCCCAGCGCCCTTTGAAAATTGTCGGCCACCGGCAACAGGTCGCGGGCAAAAGCGGAGACGGCGTACTTGCTCGCATCGGCCCTGTCGCGTGCGGCGCGGCGGCGAATGTTTTCCATCTCGGCCAGCGCCCGCAACCGCTCTTCTCGGAGTTGGGCGACCTCCGCCTCGGCCACGGCGAGGCGGGCGACCAGATCGAGGCCGAGGCCGGGCTGGTCCTCGTCCCCGGCGTCGCCCGCGGCCTCCATCAACGCCTCGGAAGGGATTTCGCCCTCCACGGCGGCCGCCTCGGCGGCTTCCGCCGGATCCTCGGCCGCGCGATTTTCCTCTTGGCCCTTGTCCGTCGTTCCAATCATGTCTGGGTCCTTCTTCCTTATCCGATCAGGCTTCCTTATCCGATCAGGCGGCCAACCAGCCTGGCGGTATAGTCGACCATCGGGATGATCCGCGCGTAGTTGATCCGCGTCGGACCGATCACACCGACGGCGCCGACAATCTGCTCCCGGCTGTCTTGATAGGAGCTGACGATCATCGAACAGCCGGAAAGCCTGAACAGCTTGTTGCTGGCGCCGATAAATATCTGCACACCGGCGGCCCGATCAACCTGAGAGAGCATGTTCAGGATCATTTCCTTGGTTTCGAGCGCCGCGAACAGCGTGCGGATATGTTCCAGGTCGCCGATCGCCTGCACGTCGTCCAGGAGGTTGGCCTGCCCGCGGACGATCAGCGAGCCGCCCTTGTCGCCGCCCGCCCAACTGGCCAGTCCCGACGCCACCACCCGGCTGGTCAGCTCGTCCAGCTTGGCCTCGTGCGCTTCCAGCTCGGCGAGGATTTCCTGCCGCGCCTCGCCGACGGTGCGGCCGACGAGCCGGGCGCTGAGGAAATTCGATGCCTCGACCAACGCCGAAGGCTGGGTGCCCGGCGGCGTATCGATGATCCGGTTTTCGACCAAGCCGGTTTCACTGACCAGGACCACCAAGGCGCGGCCGTGGCTCAGGCTCACCAGCTCGATATGGCGAAGCGGCTTGTCCGCCTTCGGCGCCATCACCAGGCTGGCACAGCCGGAGAGCCCCGACAGGGCCGTTGTCGCCTTTTCGAGAAGTCCTTCGACGCTGCTGCCGAAACCGGCGCACTGTTGTTCGAGGCTGTTCCGTTCGTCGTCGGTCAGGTTGCCGACCTCCAGCAATCCGTCGACGAAAAGCCTGAGACCGGCCTCCGTCGGCAACCGGCCCGCCGAGGTATGCGGCGCGAACAGCAACCCGGCTTCCTCGAGATCCGCCATGACATTGCGGATGGTCGCCGGCGACAGGATCATGCCCAGACGTTTCGACAGCGTCCGCGAGCCGATCGGTTCGCCGGTCTCGAGGTACGCATCGACGACCTGGCGAAAGATCTCCCGCGACCTCTGGTTCAACTCGGAAACCGACATGGCTTGGTTACTCGGCGGCGGTGGCGGATTGCGCATGGCGAATCTAGTGGCCGTACTCGCCATCGTCAACGCGGCCAGCCTTTACCCCGGGGGACGACCCGTCTAGCTTGAGCCTGAAGTCAACTGACCCCTGGGAGAGCCGATGAGACCTTCAGGCCGCGCTTTCGACCAACTTCGCCCGGTAAGTTTGGAGATCGATGTCAACAAGTACGCCGAAGGATCTTGCCTCGCCCGTTTCGGCGACACCCACGTGCTGTGCACCGCGACCGTCGAGCAGCGCGTCCCCGCATGGATACGCGATAGCGGGCGGGGTTGGGTCACCGCCGAGTACGGGATGCTGCCGAGAGCCACCTCCGAGCGCACCGACCGCGAGGCGGCGCGCGGCCGTCAAACGGGTCGCACGTCCGAGATCCAACGGCTGATTGGCCGCAGCCTGCGCGCGGTAACCGACCTCAAGGCGATATGCGATCTGCAGGTCCGGGTCGATTGCGACGTCATCCAGGCCGACGGCGGAACGCGCACCGCCGCGATCACCGGCGCCTATGTCGCCCTCTATCTGGCGTTCAAGCGTCTGATCGACCTTGGCATACTCGACGCGATTCCGCTGATCGGCGAGCTCGCGGCGGTCTCCTCCGGGCTTTACAAAGGGATGCCCGTGCTCGACCTCGACTACGAGGAAGACAGCGCGGCCGAAGCCGACGCGAACTTCGTGCTCACCGGAAACGGCGAGATCGTCGAACTCCAGGGCACCGCCGAGGACAAGCCTTTTTCCGAGCAGCATTTCCTCGAACTCTTCGCCCTCGCCCGCAAGGGGGTCGGCGAGTTGGTCGTCCTGCAGCGCGCGGCGCTGGGCATCGGCTGAGCGACCGCATCGATCATGGCACGGCGATTTGATGGCGGCAGGCTGGTGATCGCCAGTCACAACCCGGGTAAGATCCGCGAGATCGACGCGCTTCTCGGTCCCCTGGGCGTCACCGTCGTGTCCGCCGGCGATCTCGGACTGCCGGAGCCCGAGGAGACCGGCGCCACGTTCGCGGCCAACGCCGAGATCAAGGCCCGCGCCGCCGCCGACGGCTCGGGGCTGCCGGCCCTGGCCGACGACTCCGGGCTCGCGGTTGCCGCTCTCGGCGGCGACCCGGGGATCTTCTCGGCCCGCTGGGCTGGACCGGACAAGGATTTTGCGGTGGCGATGCGCCGGGTCGAGGATGCGCTCGCCGGCGAACCCGATCGGCGGGCGCATTTCGTCTGTGCGCTGGCGCTGTGCTGGCCGGACGGTCCTTGCGAGATTTTCGAGGGCGCCGTCCACGGCCGCCTGATCTGGCCGCCCCGAGGGTCGCGGGGGTTCGGCTACGATCCGATGTTCGTCCCCGAGGACCACGACATCACCTTCGCTGAAATGGATCCGGCGCACAAGCACCGCATCAGCCATCGCGCCGACGCCTTCCGCAAACTGGTCGACGGCTGTTTCAAGGCGTAGGATCGCCGGGAGTTGGGGAGGCGCGCCGTTGAACCAAACGCTTGCCGTCTACGTCCACTGGCCGTTCTGCCTGTCCAAGTGCCCCTACTGCGACTTCAACAGCCATGTCGCCAACTTCGTCGACCACAGGCGCTGGCGGGCGGCGTTGCTGCGGGAACTCGCCCATTTCGCCGGGGAAACCCCGGGCCGGACGGTGGTCAGCGTGTTTTTCGGCGGCGGGACGCCTTCGTTGATGGACCCCGGGACGGTGGCGGCGGTGATCGACGCGATACGCGAGCACTGGCCAACCGCTCCCGACCTGGAGATCACCCTCGAAGCCAACCCGACTTCGTCGGAGGCGGCGCGGTTCGTCGCCCTCCGCTGTGCCGGGATCAACCGGCTGTCGGTCGGGGTGCAGGCGTGGGACGACCCGGCGCTGGCGTTCCTCGGGCGCACCCACTCGGCGGCCGAGGCGAAAGCCGCGGTGGCGATCGCGCGGGCGCAGTTCCCGCGGTTCTCCTTCGACCTCATCTACGGCTTGCCGGGACAGACGGTGGCCGGGTGGCGGCAACATCTGGCCGAGGCCGTGACGCTCGCCGACGATCATCTGTCGGCCTATCAATTGACCGTGGAGCCCGGCACCCAGTTTTATCGGCAGGGTCTCGCCGAGATCGACCCCGAGACCGCCGCGGATCTCTACGAGGTCACCCGCGAACAACTCGCCGCCGCCGGAATGTTCGCCTACGAAGTGTCGAACTACGCCCGGACCGGGGGCGAATGCCGCCACAACCTCGCCGTCTGGCGAGGTGGCGACTACCTCGGCGTCGGTCCCGGCGCGCACGGACGGCTGAGCGGCGAAGGTGGCACCGAGGCCATCCGCCAGATCCGCGCGCCCGAGAAGTGGGTGTCGGCGGTCGAAACCCGCGGCCACGGGACCGCCGCCCGGACGGCGCTGGAATTTCGCGCACGCCGCGACGAACTGGTGATGATCGGGCTGCGGCTTGCCGATGGCGTCGGGCGCGAGCGGTTCCGCGGCCTGACCGGCTGTGAGCCCGAGGATGCGGTCGACGCCGGCGGCCTCGCGCGGATGATCGACGGCGGCTTCATGGTGCGCGACGCGGACGGTATCCGCGCCACGCTCGCCGGCCGCCAGCGTCTCGATGCGGTGCTGACGCAGTTGCTGGCGTGAATGGCGTCGTGTGGCGTTTCGGTCTATCGGGGCTCGAAGGAGGTCGGCGCCTCGCTGATGACCTCGGCGCCGTGGCGTTCGACCCGGAGCACCGCCAACGCCCGCTGGGCGACGCCATCGGGCTGGAACCGGAAGATGCCGTCGCGGCCGGCGAATCCCCTCGGGTCGGTCAGCGTCTCCACGTCGAAGGCGCCACCGCCCGGGGTTTGCGCCAGCACCGCGGCCAGGGCGATGGCGTCGTAGGCGAGCGTCGCCAACCTCGCCGGCGCTTCACCGTAGGTCTCGGCATAGCGCTGCTCGAACCCGGCGCGGAAATCCGGCTGCGGGGCGGCGAACCAGCCGCCGAGCAGAACAAGCTCGGTCCCCGTCCCCGGCTCGTCCCACGCGCCGGTCCCGAGGATCCGCGCCGTGATCGGATCGACGCCGTAGACCGGCAGGTGGGCGGCAATCGCCTGTAATCTGCGTCCGCCGTCGGCCACCAGCACCGCGTCGAACGGTAACTCGATAAATTCTCTCTCGGGGTCGAGACGGGCCAGGGTCAGCCGGCTGACCTGCCGCGGGCGCTTCGCCGGCACCACGCCTTCGCCGACGAAACTGCGATTGGGCCGGTCGGGATCGGCCAGCCGTTGAACGACCTGGCTGAAGTCGCCGGTTGCCGGGTCGTACAGCTCGACGCGGGTGACGATGGCGCCGATGGCGGCGGCGGTTTCGTCCATGGCGGTGACCACCCGGGTACCGTAGGCGTCGTCGGGGGCCAACAGGGCGAAACGCACCGGCCCCTGGGAATACGCGTAGGAGACCACCCGTTCGACCTCGGTGCCGGGGGTGAAGCCCATGATGTAGACGCCGTCGCCGGCGACCGAGCGATCGCTGGAGAAGGCGATCACCGGAACGTTGGCGGCCCAGGCCGACGGAGCGGCCGCCTGTACCGAACCCGCGAGCAGCGGCCCGAGAATCACCGAAACGCCGTCGCCGACGGCGAACTGGGCGGCGGCGGCGGCACCGTCGGGGCTGCCGCCGGTGTCGTAGGGAAGCAGCTCGAACCGCAGGTCGGCGATGTCGAAAAGCGCCAGTTGGGCGGCGTTGAGCATCGAGCGACCGAGATCGGCGTGACGGCCGCTCAACGGCACCAGCAGCGCGGCGCGAACCGTTCCCGGCGCCAACGCCGGCAACACCGGGGGCGACAGCGGGATCAGTTGCTCATCGCCGCCGGGGCCGGTCAGGGACGGAAGCTGATAGGGGGTAACGGCGTATCCCGATTGAGAAGGCGGCGCGATGCCGGTCTTTTGCTGGTCGGCGGTGGCCGCCGGCTCATCGGAAGGTTGCAAGTCGTCCGAGGATCGCAAAGTATCGCAGGCGGACAACAACAGCGCACCAATGGCCAACCATGGCACGACGTCAAAGAGCCGGCAGCGGCAAAGCCAAGCGATCATCGGTCGGTAACAAGCCTTTCTCGGGTCGCCGATCCCCGGCGGAGCCCCACCCTAGCGACAGCTCCAGGACGAGTAAACCGTCCGATCGCGGCACGGTGGAGCAGGCCCTGGATCCCGGTCTCTACGTGGTCGCCACCCCCATCGGTCACGCCTCCGACATCACCTTGCGGGCGCTCCGCGTCCTCGGCGGCGTCGATGCCATCGCCTGCGAGGATACCCGGGTGACGGCGAAGCTGCTGGCGATCCATGGCATCTCGACATCATTGACGCCCTATCACGACCACAACGCGCGCACCGCGGGTCCGGCGCTGGTCAAGCGGCTCGAGGACGGCGGCAGGATCGCGCTGGTTTCCGACGCCGGAACGCCGCTGGTCTCCGATCCCGGCTATCGGTTGGTTCGGGCGTGTGTTGACGCGGGCGTCCCGGTCATCCCCATCCCCGGGCCGTCGGCGGTGCTGGCGGCGCTGTGCGTGTCCGGAATGCCCACCGACCGGTTCCTGTTCGCCGGGTTCGCGCCGCCGCGCCCCGGCCCCCGCCGCCGGTTCCTCGCCGAACTGGCCACCGTGCCGGCGACCCTGGTGCTGATGGAAT
>JAUXFS010000252.1 GCA_030622775.1 Rhodospirillales bacterium
CAACTCCTTGGCTCACAGAACGACATGGCTACGATCCGACTTCGATGACGGCACGTCACCACCGTGACGCACTCGAAGGACCAGCATTCCCTTGAAGAACTCGATGCCGTGGTTGAGACAAATGTCTTCTATGAGTTTTCGCTGCTTTGGGGAACGCCGTTGCGAAGTACTTTGCATCCTGAGCCAGCGAACCGTTTCACCAAGATCGGTCAGGTTTATAAGCCCTTCTTTCTGCTTTACAAAAATATCAATTACGTCTCCATCTGGAAATAAAAATGGCGTGCGAATGCGCACATACTCGTTGACTTCGGAGCATGTGAAAAGAACTCCTATATTGTCCTTTATGGCTGTGCAAATGTTCGACATTAGAACATGACCATTTGAGTAGGAGGCGGAGGATGCATGACACCGTTATGAGTTATTTTGGCTTCGTCGCAGAACTGTTTCCAAACAGCAACAGGATTATCTACAAATGCCGTTATATTTTCAGGAACATAGGCTTCTTTATCTCGCACCTGTTCATTCCACCGGTGTTTATGCTTCTCTCCAACATAATCGCACGAAGGATTGTGGTGATCTTTCCCTAGATCAAGACCATAGATCCGTCCGTAGGAACGGTGAATGATTGCATAAGTCAAGGCCTTCGCTTCAGGATTATAACTTCCGCGAACAAATAATGGATAACCAGCCTCTGAAAACACATCAGTTCTGAATTCGAGAGATGGCGAGTGATCTTCGTCTTCACTCCATGCAATGTCACCATCTATCTGCTTTGAGGTGTCGCTTAAGAGTGTTTCAAATTCGGATTGCTGCATTTAACCATCAACTTATGCTGAAGAGATGTTTCATATCACATCATGCAGAAAGTACTATCAACCGTTCAAGTCAAGGGCTCTTCGCAACGTCGCCACATCGACCCCGAACAGCGCTGCGAGCCCGGCCCGTGCTCACTGTCCGGTCTCGCTGAGCGCCCGCGCATGGGTGGCCCCGGACCCCCGGAATCCTCATCGATGATGTCGCACCCGGCAGTCTCAAAGGTTTGCCGATGCATGTCCAGGTTTTACTCATCCGTGGAGACGCGGGCTCAGCCAATTTTCATGCCCGCGATTTTGCACCACCCTCTTACGCGGTTACGGCCGCAGCGCGTTGATCGTCTCGACGTAGTCGTCGTCCTGGAAAACCGCGCTGCCGGCGACCAGGACGTTGGCGCCGGCGGCGATGACCGCGGGGGCGGTTTTGGCGTTGACGCCGCCGTCGACCTCCAGTTCGATTGGCCGATCACCGATCATCCGGCGGACGCGGCGGATCTTCTCCAGTTGCGCCGGGATGAACGACTGGCCGCCGAACCCGGGGTTGATCGACATCACCAGGACCAGATCGAGGCGATCGAGGACGTGCTCGATGACGGTTTCCGGGGTCGCCGGGTTGAGCGACACCCCAGCCTTCTTGCCCAGCGCCCGGATCATCTGGAGGCTGCGGTCGAGATGGGTATCGGCCTCGGCGTGGACGGTGATGATGTCGGCGCCCGCGGCCGCGTACTCGGACAGCGACGGCTGCGCCGGGTCGATCATCAAATGCACGTCGAACGGCTTGTTGGTGTAGGGCCGGATCGCCCGGATCACGCAGGGCCCGAAGGTGAGGTTGGGAACGAAATGGCCGTCCATGACGTCGATGTGGACGTAGTCGCAGCCGGCGGAATCGATCGCCCGGACTTCCTCGCCGAGGCGGGCGAAGTCGGCCGACAGGATCGACGGCGCGATCTTGACCGTGGATGGCATCACTTCCCTCCCCGACCACGCGGGAGCACGAACCAACGCCTCGCGGTTCCCGTCACGGAGTCGGCCGTTGGTCGAGCGCTTCCTTGGCCTTGGCGACGACATTTTCCGCGGTGATCCCGTAGTGCTCGAACAACACCTGGCCGGGGGCGGAGATGCCGAACCCGTTGAGGCCGACGAACCCGCCGTTCTCGCCGATGTAGCGGTCCCATCCCGGGGAGATCGCCGCTTCGACGGCGACGCGGACGCAATCGGGCCATGCCGGCCCGAGCACCTCCTTGCGGTACTTCTCCGGCTGGATGTCGAACAGCTCCCAGCACGGCATCGAGACCACCGCGGTCGGGAAACCTTCGGCCTGCAACAGGTCCCGCGCCGCGATCGCCAGGTGGACCTCCGAGCCGGTGGCGAACAGGGTCACCTGCCGCTCGCCGCCTTCCTCCTCGCGCAGCACATAGGCGCCACGGGCGCTCAGGTTGACGCTCTCGTGCTCGATTCTCACCGCCGGCACCGCCTGGCGGGTCAACACCAGGCACGACGGCATGTCGTACTCGGTGATCGCGATCACCCAGCACTCGAAGGTCTCCACCGCGTCGGCCGGGCGGAACACCAGCATGTTGGGCATCACCCGCAGGCTGGCGACTGTCTCCGCGGGTTGATGGGTCGGCCCGTCCTCTCCGACCCCGATCGAGTCGTGGGTGAGCACGTAGATGACCCGCTGCTTGGTGAGCGCCGACATCCGCATGCCGCCGCGCATGTAGTCGGCGAAAACCAGGAACGTCCCGCCGTAGGGGATGAACCCGCCGTGCAGCGCCATGCCGTTCATCACCGACGCCATCGCGTGCTCGCGTACGCCGTAATGGACATAACGTCCGGTATAGTCGCCGGGTTTGATGGGCTGCGTACTCTTGGTCCTGGTGCAGACCGAACCGCTCAGGTCGGCGGAACCACCGATCATCTCGGGGAACGTGGCGGTGAGGATTTCCAGGGCCTCGCCCGACGCCTTGCGGGTCGCCCACTTCGGACGCTCGTCGGCCAGCTTGCGTTTGAAGTCGTTGAGCGGCACCTGCCACCCCGGCGCCAGTTTGCCGAGGCTGGTCCGTTTGAATTCGGCCTTCTGGGCGTCGTCGAGCGCCTGGTAACGCCGATCCCACGCCTCGCGCTCGGCGATGCCGCGGCGGCCCAGCTTGCGCCAGGCCCGGAGAATGTGGTCGGGAATTTCGAACGGCGGATACGGCCAGTTCAGGTTCTCGCGCACACCGACGATCTCCTGTTCGCCGAGCGGCGCGCCGTGGGTGGCCGAGGTTCCCGCCTTGGTCGGCGCGCCGTAACCGATGGTGGTCCGGCAGTCGATCAACGAAGGCTTGTCGGACAGGCGGGCCATGGCGATGGCGTTGGCGACCGCCTCCGGATCCTCGCCGTCGACCACTTGGGCATCCCAACCGCAGGCCTCGAACCGGGCCAACTGGTTGTCGGCGACGGTCAACGCGGTCGGGCCGTCGATGCAGATTCGGTTGTCGTCCCACAGCACGATCAGCTTCGACAAGCCGAGGACCCCGGCCAACGAGATCGACTCGTGGCTGAGGCCTTCCATCAGGCAGCCATCGCCGACGATGCAGTAGGTATAGTGGCTGACGATGTCGTCGCCGACCCGGGTGTTGCGCAGGCGCTCGGCCAGCGCCATGCCGACCGCGTTGCCGAGACCCTGGGCCAGCGGCCCGGTGGTCGTCTCGATGCCCGCCGAGATTTCGAACTCGGGATGACCCGGCGTCTTCGAGCCGAGCTGGCGGAAGTTCTTGATCTCGTCGATGGTGATCTCCTCGTACCCCGAGAGGTGGAGCAACGAGTACAGGAGCATCGAACCGTGACCGGCAGAGAGGATGAACCGGTCGCGGTCCTGCCAGTCGGGTCTGGTCGGATCGAACTTGAGAAACCGTGTCCACAGCACCGTGGCGACGTTGGCCATGCCCATCGGCAACCCGGGATGACCCGAATTGGCCCGCTGGACCGCGTCGGCCGCCAGGATGCGGATGACATTGACCATCTCGTCATGGGTGGCCTGGGGCTCGGCGGTGCCCTCGATCACCGGTTCCGTAACGGTCTTCGGTTGAACAGCCGTCATGGGCGGGTTCTCCTCAGATGACATGGTGGCCTAGCGCCGCATTGAGTAGGTAATGCGTAATCAGCAGCTGTGACAGGGCCAGGGAATGGCTGGAGCGAGGCTGGTCGTCGGCGTCTTCAAAGCCGCCCA
This sequence comes from Rhodospirillales bacterium, assembly GCA_030622775.1. Lineage (GTDB taxonomy): Bacteria > Pseudomonadota > Alphaproteobacteria > Rhodospirillales > Defluviicoccaceae > JAUXFS01. Next base: position 4,024 of record JAUXFS010000252.1, read on the forward strand.
GCTTCGGGTGATCGGTCGGCTCGCCGGGGATCAGGCTCCACAGGAAGGACTCCATCTTTTCCGCTTGGCGGTCGTCGATGGTCCCCGAAACATGCAGGGAATCCACCGGCCGGCCGTCGATATCGCGGGTCAGCTCGAGAACGAACCCGTTTTCGACGCCGGCCTCGAGGACCGGCGTCAGGTCCAGGTGGGGCAGCGTCGGTCGGAGAATATGGCGCACGCTGAGGTGCTCCCCGCTTTCCTCCGGTCTGTCGTCCGGCGGATAGAAGCCCACCACCATGTCGGCGTAGGCCCGCTGCGGAATGACGTATGTGTCGCTGTCCCTTTTCAGCTTGTCCAGCGCCGCCATCACCTGC
>JAUXFS010000517.1 GCA_030622775.1 Rhodospirillales bacterium
CGAGGGCGCTCTCGAGCCGGGGGCAAAGGGTGATGCGGTGTCCCTCGGCGCCCTGCTCCTCACCTTCCTGAGCAGCGGCACGGCCGTCGCCCTGTTCGAGGTGGCGAAGGCGTTCTTCGAGAGAAATTCGAGCCTGGAATTGGAGCTGGAGCGACCCGACGGCGCCAGGATGGTCGTTCGCGCGGAGAATGTCGACGCCGAGCGGATCGACAGCACCTTGAACGAGGCGCGGGAGTTCTTCGGAGAGGTCGCATGAGCGGCAATAGGTTCGCCGTGCTGATCGCCAGCAGCACGTTTCCGGCAGAGCCCAAACTGTTGCCGCTCGCCTGTCCGGAGAACGACGTGGACGGTTTGAGCAAAGTGCTTTCCGCCCCGGATCTCGGCGGCTTCACCGAGCCGGTGGTCGTAAAAAACCTGAATGCGCACGAGGTGCTGCGCAAGATCGCCGAGATGCTGAAGCACGCCGGAAAGGACGATCTTGTCCTGATCTACTACTCCGGGCATGGCAAGCTCGACCCGTCCGGGCACCTGTATCTGGCGACCCTGGATACCGAAGAATCACTCCTGGAAGCGACTTCGGTGCCGGTCGATCGCATCCTCACGATGATCGGGAACGCGGCGTCGACCAAGAAGGCGCTGATCCTGGATTGCTGTTACAGCGGGGCGGCGGGAAAGGCGGTCGCGCGGGTCAAATCGGGGCTGGAGGATCAGCTCAATACTCTTTCCCGGGGAAGCGGCACGTTCATCATGACCGCGTCCACCGCGACCCAAACCGCCAAGGAAAAGGAGGGTGACCAATACGGCCTGTTCACCAAGCATCTGATCCACGGCATCATCTCCGGCGAGGCCGATCGCGATGGGGACGGCTACATTACGATGGGCGAGATTTCCACCTACGTTCACGATCGCGTCCCCAGGGAAGGTGCTCAGGAACCCAAGCAGTGGGGCCTCAATATCCAGGGCGATCTCGTCCTGTCGAAGAGCGGACGAGCCCCCCGAGAGGAAAGGCGACAGAAGGTGCGCCAAAAGCTCGCCGAGCTGTCCGGACAGGGTGTGTTGCCGGATCGCATCCTCAAGGCCGCGCTCGATGTGATCAAGATGCCACCGCACCATCCTACCGGCGCGTTGCGCCAGCAGGACGACTTGCTCGATCGGCTGGTTGAAGGAAAGCTCAGGGTCGGGGACTTTATCGGCAGATGGCTGGACCTGGAGGTGCTCAGGAAACAAGAGCTGGAACTGGAACTGGAGCCCGATCCTCCGCCGCCTAGCCCCAAGCAGCCGGCCGGGAAGCCCGCGAAAGCCCGCCGGCCCCCGGCGCCGGAACCCGAACCACGACCGCCGCCGCGCGAACCGGAGAAACCCACCTTCGCCAAGTGGCTGCTGTCGCGCTTCATCAGTATCGTCATCCTCATGGTGCACCTCCTGGGCGCCGGAGTCATGGCGGGCCTGATCAGCGAACTCACCACCTACTCCACCTATTCCAAGGGATACAGACTGGATGAGGAGATGGCGGCGGTCGTTGCCGCCGTCGGTGTCGGCCTGCTCATCGTCCTTGGCGGCATCCGGCTGCGGATTCGCGGCGCGACCAAGGGCAAACCGGATTCCGTCAAGCTTTACGAAAGGGTATTCCCGCGCTGGTACAATCCGCGCACCGCGTCGAGCGCCGCGTCTCTGGGATTGCTGGCGTTCATCGGCCTGACCCTTGCCGCCCTTGTTGCCGAGCTCGACAGGGTCATGTGATCCCCGCGCTCCCGTTCGCGGACGGCCGCCCGAATCGCGCCACTGCCTTGCGCGGAATCCAACAGCTTCGGATGGAGATTTCCCCTTGCAAAGGCAATCCCTCCGGGTGTTTCCGCCCTTGCGTTAGGGGATTCCTAATCACCCGGACCCGAGAATACGCGATGACGGCCCCGGTGATACCGCATTCGGGTGAATCGGGGGCTGTCCTTTTGGCGGTTGAGATTGTATCTCTGCCGCTTCCGGTCCCCATCTCCTCGCTTCCCATAAACGGTGGTTGAACTCACGAACATGCATCCGTATCGCACCCACACCTGCGGCGAACTTCGCCTCCAACACGCCGAAGCCCCTTCGCGACTGTCGGGCTGGATCCACCGCAAGCGTGATCACGGCAATCTGCTGTTCATCGATCTCCGCGACCACTACGGCGTCACCCAGTGCGTCATCGATGTCAGCAGTCCGCTGTTCGCGGTCGCCGAGACCGCCCGCCCCGAGAGCGTGATCACCGTCACCGGCAGGGTGGTCCCCCGATCCGCGGACACCGTCAACCGCGTCCTTCCGACCGGCGAAGTGGAGCTGGTCATCGAGGAGCTGCACGTGGATTCACCGGCCGACGTGTTGCCGTTGCAGGTGGCGGGAGAGCAGGAGTACGGCGAGGATACGCGGCTCAGGTACCGTTTTCTCGATCTCCGGCGCGACCGGATCCACGCAAACATCGTGCTGCGCGGCGCGGTCATCGCCTCGATCCGCCGGCGAATGACAGAAGCCGGGTTCATGGAATTCCAGACCCCGATCCTGACCGCGAGTTCGCCGGAAGGCGCCCGCGACTACCTGGTGCCGAGCCGGTCGCACCCGGGAAAGTTCTACGCGCTGCCGCAGGCGCCCCAGCAGTTCAAACAGTTGCTGATGGCCTCCGGGTTCGACAAATATTTTCAGATCGCGCCGTGCTTCCGCG
>JAUXFS010000404.1 GCA_030622775.1 Rhodospirillales bacterium
AGGAGTTGGGTCTAGTCATTGTCTTCCTAAGACCGCTTGGCCTCCGACTTGTCTGCGCGGCCCCTCCTTACGAGGAAGCCGGAAACACGATCACAATGGGTCAGTATCAACGCAGGTTGGTATGAAGCAACCCTTCGCTTAGCTCCTCCGCAACACGGCGACCCGCATCGGCTGGTCGAAGCTCCAGCCGCCGTCGTCCTTCTCGCCGAGGCTCTCGAACCGGACGCGGAATTCCTGCTCCTGGTCGTCGAACCGGGCGCGGGTCTCCGGGTTGATCGAGGTAATGCGGTCGTGAAAGGCCTGGAAGTCCTTGAACTTGATCGAGTCCAGGTGGGTAAGTTGCCGCTCCAGAAGAAGTCCGAACTCCGGGGCGTGCCTGAGGATTTCCTGGGCGCGCCGGCGGACCACCGTCTCGTCGTGCGCCGGTTTCATCAACTGGAAGTACGGTCCTTCGGGCAACGGCTCCGAAACGTAGAGGACGCCGCCATGCTTGAGGACGCGCGACGCTTCCTTCAGCGCCTTGGGCAGGCCAACGGCATCCACGTGGTGAAGGCTGTTGAAGAAGATGACGACGTCCGCCGAACGATTGCGCAGCGGCAACTCCTCGGCCAGTCCGGTCATGTAGGACTCGTCGGCGACCGATTGGGTCGAGCGCGCCTTGGCCAATTGCCTCGGACTGACTTCGATCCCGGTGACGTGGGCGCCCAGGCCCGCGAGCCATCGGGTGAGCCAACCGTTGCCGCATCCGACATCGATCGCCACGGCGTTCTCAAGATCGAGAAACTCCTCGATCACGTCAGTGCTGTTTCGCTGTTCCATAGCTGATCAGACGTGTCCCTTGGCCGGCGTTTGGAGCAGTACACCATACGGCCATTTAGTCTTTCTTACTTGATATGGACGGCGACGGAAACACCGGAAGATGCCCGCATGCCGGCCCGGATTGGAATTCCGCGGCAACAGATCCTGGAATTCAACGCTTTCTGTACACATTGACCCGCATCGGCTGGTCGAAGACCCGGCCCCCTTCTCCTTTTTCGCCCAGTTGTTCGAAGGCGTGGCGCAACTCCTCCACCTGCTCGTCGAAGCGAACGCGGATGTCGGGGTTGGCCAGGGTGATCCGCTGTTCGAACGCACTGAAATCCTTGATCGGCACCGCATTGACATGAACAAGCTCGTGCTCGGGCAAAAACCCGTAGAGGTGCGCCTGGCGAAGGGTTTCGTATGCGCGCCGTCGGACCACGGTTTCGTCGTGGACCGGCCGCATCAGCTCGAAGTACGGACCCTCGGCCAATGGCTCCGACACGTACAGCAGGCCGCCGCGCTTGAGCACCCGGGCGGCCTCCTTCAAGGCCTGGGCGAGGTCGTCGACATTCACGTGGTGGAGGCTGTTCAGGAAGATGACGATATCCGCCGAACGGCTTTCCGCTGGCAGCTCCTCCGCGTACCCCTGGATGTAGCGCTCGTCGCCGGCCCGTTCGGCGGCGCGAGCCTTGGCCAGTTGCTTGGGGCTGGTCTCGATACCGGTCACGTGGGCGCCTTTGCGGGTAAGCAGCCGGGCGAGGGACCCGTCGCCGCACCCGACGTCGATGATGGTCCTGTCCTGAAGCTCGAGGAATTGCTCCAGCACTTCGCGGTTGGTTCGCTTTTCCATGGCTGCTCACATGATCCTACTGGCCGCCGCGCGCGGGCTTCGGCTAGTATCGCGCGAATTCCTCTTATTGCAGGATTTGGGCGGTGACGGAAGCATTTGCAGACATTCGCGATTCCGTCGGTGCGTTGTGCGCCGATTTTCCCGGAGAATACTGGCGCCGGCTCGACTCCGAGCACGCTTACCCCGAAGCGTTCGTCCGCGCGCTGACCGAGGCCGGGTTTCTCGCGGCGCTGATTCCGCAGGAATACGGCGGCAGCGGTCTCGGCGTCGCCGAGGCGGCGGCGATTCTCGAGGAAATTCAGAAGAGCGGCTGCAACGGCGCCGCCTGTCACGCCCAGATGTACACCATGGGCACGGTGCTGCGGCACGGCAGCGAGGCGCAGAAGACCGAATATCTGCCCCGGATCGCCGCCGGTGAGCTGCGCCTGCAGGCCTTTGGGGTCACCGAGCCGACCAGCGGCACCGACACCAGCCGGATCCGGACCACCGCCGTCCGCGACGGCGACAGCTATGTCATTAACGGCCAGAAGGTGTGGACGTCGCGCATCGAGCACTCGGACCTGATGCTGCTACTCGCCCGGACGACGCCGCGCGATCAGGCGGCCCGGCCCCACGAGGGGATGTCGGTCTTCCTCGTCGATATCCGCGAGGCCCGCGACCGGGGGCTGACCATCCGGCCGATCCGGGCGATGATCAACCATCACACCACCGAGGTCTTTTTCGACAATCTCCGCATTCCCGCGTCGAGCCTGATCGGCGAGGAGGGCCGGGGCTTCCGCTATATCCTCGACGGGATGAACGCCGAGAGGATCCTGATCGCCGCCGAATGTATCGGCGACGCCCGCTGGTTCATCGAAAAGGCGACGGCCTATGCCGGCGAGCGCATGGTGTTCGGCCGTCCGATCGGCCAGAACCAGGGCATCCAGTTTCCCATCGCCCGCGCCTACGCCGCCACCGAGGCCGCCAACCTGATGGTCGCGAAGGCGGCTGGACAGTTCGACTCGGGCGAGCCGTGCGGTCCCGCGGCCAACATGGCGAAGATGCTGGCCGCGGACGCCTCGTGGCAGGCCGCCGACATGTGCCTGCAGACCCACGGCGGTTTCGGTTTTGCCGAGGAGTACGATATCGAGCGCAAGTTCCGCGAGACGCGGCTCTATCAGGTGGCGCCAATCTCCACCAACCTGATCCTCGCCTATATCGCCGAGCACGTGCTCGGCCTGCCCCGGTCGTATTGATGGGTGGCACGACGATTGGCGGAGCACTCGACGGCATTCTCGTTGTCGCGCTGGAACAGGCGGTGGCGGCGCCCTACGCCACCTCGCGGCTGGCCGACGCCGGCGCCCGGGTGATCAAGATCGAGCGGGACGAGGGCGATTTCGCCCGCGGCTACGACCACGTGGCCAACGGCCAGAGCGCCTATTTCGCCTGGCTCAACCGCGGCAAGGAATCGGTGATCCTGAATATCAAGGACCCGGAGGACAACGCCCTGCTCGCCCGGATGATCGCCCGCGCCGACGTGTTCGTCCAGAATCTGGCGCCGGGCGCCGCCGAACGGTCCGGGTTCGGCCCGGACCAGTTGCGCCGCCGGCACCCGCGGCTGATCACCTGTTCGA
>JAUXFS010000130.1 GCA_030622775.1 Rhodospirillales bacterium
GCCGACAGGACTTGGTGGTTCACACCATAGACGATGGTGGCGTCGGCGCCGGAAGACGGGGCCGAAACCAGCACCCGCGGCGCGCCGGCCTCGAGATGCACGGCCGCCTTGTCGCGTGCGCTGAAAATGCCGGTGCATTCCATCACCACGTCCACGCCGAGATCGCCCCAAGGCAACTTGGTCGGATCCCGCTCCGCGAACACCTGGACCTTGTGGCCATTGACCGTCAAGCTGTTGTCGTCGCAGCTGACCTCGCCGGGAAAGGTGCCGTGAACCGAGTCGTACTTGAGCAGATGAGCGTTTGTGGCGACGGAACCAAGGTCGTTGACCGCTACGAACTCGACGTCGTTGCGGCCGGCTTCCGCCGCCGCCCGCAGTACAAGCCGTCCGATGCGGCCGAAACCGTTAATGCCAACACGAACCGTCATTCGTTACCCTCCTTGGAATTGCTGTGACGCCGCTGCTTAAGCCCATGACTTCGGCGCACCGGCCTGCCCGCATTCGCCCGGCTGACCTGCCGCAGACCCCTTCGGCCCGGGGAGGCGTCATTGTTTGAGTCCGGCGCACAATCGTCGGAATACCCCTTCCCGTCAACGGCTTTTTGCTGCATTGCGACAGCGGTTGACGGCGTTGCCGGGCGTTGCCTATCCTCGCACGGATGAAATGAATGATATCGGAGCGCCGATGAGCGATTCGGCCTTGAATTCGGCAACGTCTTTGGAGCGGGCTTTTGAGCGGCTCGCCCAGGCCGTTGACCATCTGGAACACGCGGTCGAGGTGGCCGGCGATAGGCCCGCCCCCGACAACGGCGAGGAAGCGGAAGCGGCGCGCGGCGAGAGTGCGCGGCTGCGGGAAACCCACGAACTCATCGCCAAGCAGTTGGACGCCACCATCGTCCGGCTGCGTGGCGTGTTGGACGGGTAGCGGCGATGGGTCAGGTCTCGGTCACCGTCAACGGGCGCCAGTACGAGGTGGGATGCGACGACGGCCAGGAGGACCACCTGCGTCAGCTCGCCGACTACGTCGACAATCGGATGAGCGAGATGGTCGGGGCGGTCGGCCAGATCGGCGAGGCCCGGTTGCTGTTGATGGCCAGTCTTCTCCTCGCCGACGAACTGTCGGAAGCGCGCGCCAAGTGGGATCTCGCGCGGACGGCGCCGATCGAAGGCGCCGACGCGGCCGCCGATTCCGCCCGCGATGTGCTCGGTACGGAAATCGAGGCGCTCGCCAATCGCATCGAAGTCATTGCCGCGCGCCTGAATCCTACATAGATTGAAACCGGGCGGTGGCTGCGGGGCTCGTCAGGTCATACAATCCCTCGGGCCAACAGTGAACTCCCGGGAGCTGTCCCTGCCGGACTCGTGGGTCCGGTATATGGCGCCCACCTGCACCAGCAGGCCAGAGAGGATCACCAGACCAACGGCCGTCGTGGCGCCGTCCACAACCTTTCCGCTAAACCTGCCGTCGAAGTTCGATGCCGAAGAACCTGTGCCGAAGAACCTGTGCCGAAGAACCTGTGCCGAAGAACCGATGATGACCGTTGAAGACGAAAAGAAGCGACTGCGCAAACGGATGCGGGCGTTGCGCCTGGTCGCCGATCAGAAGGAGGGGCCGGGGGCCGCGCGCGGGGTGATGACGCTTCTGCTGGCGGCGGTCGACAAGCTGGGGATCGGACCCGGCTCCGTGGTCGCCGGTTATTGGCCCATCGTGACCGAACTCGACGACCGTCCGCTGCTCGCCCGTCTCGACGAGCGCGGGGTGGTCTGCGCCTTGCCGGTCGTGGTGTCGGCCGATGCGCCGCTCCTGTTCCGCCGCTGGCGTCCCCTCGACGAACTCGAGCCCGGGGTGCTGGGCACTTCCCATCCGCCGGCCTCGGCGCCCGAGGTCGTTCCCGACGTGGTGTTGGCGCCGTTGCTCGCCTTCGACAGGGAAGGCTATCGTTTGGGCCAGGGCGGGGGGTACTACGACCGGACGTTGGCCGCCCTCAGGTCACGCGGTGCTCTCACCGCCGTCGGTGTCGGCTTCGCCGTGCAGCGGGCGGACGCGGTGCCGCGAGACGTGAACGACGAGCGGTTGGATTGGGTCCTGACGGAGGAGATGTTGATGCGGGTGCGCGCTTGAGAATTCTGTACTGCGGCGACGTGGTCGGCAAGGCTGGGCGGAGTGTGGTTCTCGCCCACATCCCGGATCTCCGCCGGCAACTGGACCTGGACTTCGTCGTCGTCAACGGTGAGAACGCCGCGCACGGCTTCGGGATAACCGAGGAAATCTGCCGGACGTTCTACGACGTCGGAGTCGACGCCATAACCACCGGCAACCACGTTTGGGATCGGCGCGAGATCATCGGCTACATCGGCGCGGACCGGCGCTTGCTGCGGCCGCTGAACTACCCGGAGGGCACGCCGGGGATCGGGGCCAACGTCTATACCACCGCCGATGGCCGGAGGGTCATGGTGATGCAGGTGATGGGCCGGCTGTTCATGGATCCGTTGGACGATCCCTTTGCCGCGGCCGAGAAGGCCTTGCGCAACCATCGGCTCGGCGTCTCGGTGGACTGTATCATCGCCGATATTCACGCCGAGGCGACCAGCGAGAAGCTGGCGATGGGGTGCGTCCTCGACGGCCGGGTTTCGATGGTGGTCGGAACCCACAGCCACGTTCCGACCGCCGATGCGCGGATCCTCCCCGGCGGCAGCGCCTACATGACCGACGTCGGAATGTGTGGCGACTACGATTCGGTCATCGGCATGCGGAAGCAGACGGCGGTGGCGCGGTTCACGTCGAAAATGCCCGCCGGGCGCCTGGAGCCCGCCGAGGGCGAGGCCAGCCTTTGCGCCGTGTTCATGGAGACCGACGAGGCCACCGGTCGCGCCCGTCACGTCGCGCCGCTCAGGATCGGCGGGTGCCTCCCGCCGCAATGGCCGGTTTAGCGGGGTTCCCGGGGCGGCGATGCCCGATTTGCGCCACAGTGTCGCGCTAAAAGATTCTTGGTTCCGGGTGCGTGTGCGGACTACCTCCCGCACGCTATATGTGGTACAAGCCGCGAGCTTGATCTACGCTATCTTCCCTGGAAGCCAAAGTGGAAAGAAATGGCAGGCCATTCGCAGTTCAAGAACATCATGTACCGCAAGGGCGCGCAGGACGCCAAGCGCGCCAAGGTATTCACCAAGGTCATCCGCGAACTGACGGTCGCGGCGAAGTCCGGGTTGCCCGATCCCGACGCCAATCCGCGATTGCGTCTGGCGATCGTCGCCGCCAAGGCCGTCAACATGCCCAAGGACACGATGGAACGCGCGGTCAAGCGCGGCGCCGGCGGGGAAGAAGGGACGCAGTACGAAGAGATTCGCTACGAAGGTTACGGACCCGGCGGGGTGGCGCTGATCGTCGAAGCGCTGACCGACAACCGCAACCGAACGGCCAGCGAAGTCCGCACCGCGTTCGGCAAGCATGGAGGCAGCCTCGGTGAGACCGGCAGCGTCAGCTTCATGTTCGACCGGATCGGCCTCGTCCACTACCCGGGAGACGTCGCCACCGCCGACGAGATGTTCGAGGCCGCGCTCGAGGCCGGGGCCGCGGACGTGACCTCCGACGAGGACGGGCACGAGATCAGGTGTGCCCCGGACGACCTCAGTACGGTTCGCGACGGGCTCGAAAAACATTTCGGCCCGGCGGACGCGGCCCGGCTCGACTGGCGGCCCAACGTCACGGTCGCCGTCGACGAAGACGCCGCCACGACCCTGTTCAAGCTTCTGGACGCACTCGACGACAATGACGACGTGCAGCGCGTGGCGTCCAACTTCGACGTCGCCGAAGATGTCATGGAACGGCTCAGCGTTTGACGGCGAGCCGGCGGAACTCGACCGGCCCGCGGCCGTTCGCTAAGGGAAGCAAGGCATGCGACTGATCGGACTGGACCCGGGTCTCGGCGCCACCGGATGGGGGGTTATCGAGGCCGGCGACGGCAGGCTCGGTTACGTCGCCGACGGCACCGTCGTGACCAATCGCGCGCTCTCGCTGGCGGAGCGGCTGGTCCAGTTGGCGGACGGCCTGACCGCGGTCATCGGCAAATATCGCCCCGACGAGGCGGCCGTCGAGGAAACGTTCGTCAATCGCAACGCGGTGTCCACCCTGCGCCTGGGGCAGGCGAGGGGAGTCGTCTTGCTGGTGCCGGCCCGCGCCGGCCTTCGGGTCGCCGAGTATCTGCCCAACCTGGTCAAGAAGACGGTGGTCGGCAGCGGCCATGCCGCCAAGGTGCAGGTGCAGATGATGGTGCGTGCGCTCCTGCCCGGCGCGGTCGTCTCGACCGCGGACGCCGCGGATGCGCTGGCGGTGGCGATCTGTCACGCCCATCACCGGGAGACCGCCCTGCGGATCGCGAGGACGACCTCGTGATCGCCAAGCTCACCGGGATCGTCGATTCGACCGGCGACGGCTGGGCGGTGCTCGATGTCGGCGGGGTCGGCTATCTGGTGTTCTGCTCCGGCAGGACACTGTCCCGGCTTGCCGCGGGTCAGGCGGCAAGCCTGCGGGTCGAGACCGTGGTGCGTGACGGCGCCATCAATCTCTATGGCTTTGCCGACCTGACGGAACGGCAATGGTTCAGGATGCTGACCACGGTGCAAGGCGTGGGCGCCAAGGCGGCGCTGGCCATCCTCACAGTGTTGCCGGCCGACGAACTTATCCAGGCGGTTGCCGCGGGTGATCGGGCGGCGATCACCCGGGCCGCCGGCGTCGGCCCCAAGCTCGCCGGCCGGGTCATCGGCGAGCTGCGCGAGAAGGTCGAGGCCGCCGCCCTCGGATCGGCGGCGACGACGACGCCGGGAGTGGGCAACTGGGGGCTCGGCGGTGATGTCGGCGACGCCGTTTCGGCGCTGGTCAACCTGGGCTTCCGACCGGCCGAAGCCTTGGGCGCGGTCTCTCACGCCGCCGCCAGGTTGGGGGCCGGGGCCGCGGTCGAGGATCTGATCAAGGGCGGCCTCGCCGAACTCACGCCCGGGGAGCACGGGCCTTGAACGGGGACGGCATGAGCGGCGACGAAACCGGCGAGGAGCGTGTCGTCGCCCCCGCACGGGCCGACGGCGACACCGCCGAGATCGGCATCCGGCCGGCGACCCTCGACGCCTTCATCGGCCAGCGCCAGGTGTGCGAGAACCTGCGGGTGTTCATCACCGCCGCGGCCCATCGCGGCGAATCGCTGGACCATGTGCTGCTGCACGGACCGCCGGGGCTGGGCAAGACGACGATGGCGCAGATCGTCGCCCGGGAGTTGGGCGTGGGGTTTCGCGCCACCTCCGGTCCGGTGGTCGGCAAGCCCGGCGACCTGGCGGCGATCCTGACCAACCTGCAGGCCCGCGACGTCCTGTTCATCGACGAGATCCACCGGCTTCCGCCGACGGTCGAGGAAGTCCTCTATCCGGCGATGGAGGACTTCAAGCTCGACCTGATCATCGGCGAGGGACCGGCGGCGCGCTCGATCCGCATCGACCTGCCGCCGTTCACCCTGGTCGGCGCCACCACCCGCGCCGGGCTGATCACCACGCCGATGCGCGAGCGTTTCGGTATCCCGCTGCGGCTCAATTTCTACGATACCGCCGACTTGGAGAAGATCGTCCGCCGCGCCGCCGCGGTGTTGGATATGGAACTGACCGACGACGGCGCAGGCGAAATTGCCCGCCGGTCGCGGGGAACGCCACGCGTCGCCGTCAGGCTGCTGCGCCGGGTGCGCGATTTCGCCGCGGTGAGCGGAACCTCTCCGGTCGACGCGGCGACGGCCGACGGGGCGCTCGAACGCCTGGAGGTCGACCGGCGGGGGCTCGACGCCATGGACCGGCGCTATCTCCGATGCATCGCCGACAACTATCGGGGCGGGCCGGTCGGGGTCGATACCCTGGCGGCGGCGCTTTCCGAACAGCGCGATACCATCGAGGAGATGATCGAGCCGTATCTGATCCAGCAAGGGTTCATCCTGCGCACGCCGCGCGGCCGGGCGCTGGCCGATCAGGCCTACCTGCATCTCGGCCTGCCGGGCGCAGCCAATGTCGGGCAACTCGAACTGATCGACGAGGACACCGGTGAGTGAGC
>JAUXFS010000506.1 GCA_030622775.1 Rhodospirillales bacterium
GGAAAATCAAGGGGTTAGCCGGGGAAACTGTCTACTTTTGTATACTTTTGCATACCTTTCATGTTTAGCCCAGACGGGTTTCGTTTTAAATCAACGGGTTGACCGCCACGGGGGCGTAACGAACGTCGTCAAAACCGGCCAAAATGTCGTCAGAACCGTCGTCAAACCTCGCGATCCGCGGGGCAGAAATGGCGGCGCAAATAGGGGCCGCGCCGAGGGATCGAGTCCACGGCGTACCGGCCAAGTCGCGATTTGCCGATCGTAGGTCGGGGGCGGCCGGCGGCTCCCCTTTTTGGCGCGATTGGGTCCCGCGGGAGGCCGGTGGGCGTCAGCCGCGGACATGCTCCATCAGCCGCGGCATCAGCTCGACGAAGTTGCAGGGCTTGTGGCGGGAGTCGAGCTGCTGGACGAGGATGCCGTCCCAGGCGTCCTTGCAGGCGCCGGGGGAGCCGGGCAGCGCGAACAGGTAGGTGCCGCCGGCGACCACGCCGAGCGCCCGCGACTGGACCGTCGAGGTGCCGATCTTCTGGTAGCTGAGCCAGCGGAACAGCTCGCCGAAGCCGGGGATCTCCTTGTCCATCACCGCGTGGAACGCCTCCGGGGTGACGTCGCGGCCGGTGACGCCGGTGCCGCCGGTGGCGATGACCACGTCGACATCGGGATCGGCGATCCACGCCTGGAGCCGCGCCCGGATCAGGTCGGTCTCGTCGGCGACGATGCGGCGGTCGGCGACCCGGTGGCCCGCCGCCTCGATCCGCTCGACCAGGGTCCGGCCGGAGGTATCGTTGTCGACGGTGCGGCTGTCGGAGACGGTCAGGACCGCGATGTTGACGGGTAGGAACGGGCGGTCGCCCTCAATTTTGGCCATGTCGGGCTACCTCGAGGCGGTTGTCGTCGAGGGCTGTATAGACGGGCCATTCGCCGGCGGCAAGGGCGTCCAGCGACGGCGCCGGCTGGCCCATGCGATCGCGGTAGATCCACAGGTTGGCGAGCAGCCGCTCGATGAAGTTCCGGGTCTCGCGCGACGGGATCGACTCGATGAACAGCAGCGGATCGTTGCCGTGCTTGGTTTGCCGCCGCCACTTCTGCAGGTTGCCGGGGCCGCCGTTCCAGGCGGTGGCGAGGCGGAACAGGTCGCCGTCGACGTTGGCGTCGCCGAGCAGCATCGTCAGATAGCGCTGCCCGAGCGCCAGGTTGAGGCCCGGGTCGTACAGACGGCTGCGGCGGGAGACCCGATGACCGCTGCCGCGGGCCACATAGCGCGCGGTCGACGGCATCAACTGCATCAGTCCGCGGGCGCCGGCCCGGCTCCTGGCCTTGGGGTTGAAGCGGGATTCCTGGCGGATCACCGCGTAGACCAGCGCCCGGTCGACGCGGAAACCGCCCTTGGGCTTCCACCGGGGCAGCGGATAGGCGGCGGCGTCGAAACCGTCGCCACCGGCGTAGAGCTTGTCGTGCAGCCGCATCGCCAACCCGGGCATGCCGGCGCGGCCGGCCGCGGTCATGATCCCGCGCGCCAGATTGGCGCCGCCGGCGGCGGCGAGGCCTCTCAACTCCTTCTCGGCGCGGTCCTCCTGGCCGACCTGGATCAGCGCCAGCGCGCGGCGTCCCGCCGGCAGCCGGACCAGCGTCTTCAGCGCCGCCGCCTCGGAGGCCGACGGCTCCCACCGGAGCGTCGTCGGCAGGCCGAGGATGCGCGCCGCCAGAAGGCCGTAGAAGGTTCGCGGATGGGACGCGGCGACGCCGAGCCAACGGTTGACCCGCTCCGGCCGGTGGGCGAACAGATACGAGCGCGCCGACCAGAAAGCCGCCGCCGAAGCGAACCACGGCGAGACGTCCGAGCGTTGGGCCACCGCCTCGAAGTGGCCGGCGGCCCGCGCGAACCGGCCGAGCCGCCAGTTCGCCAGGCCGGCCGTCCAGTGCGCCTCCGGCAGGTAGCGGGCCGAGCGATCGAGGGCCTTGGCGGTCCACTCCAGCGCCCATGGGTCGCGGCCGTCGATGAAATAGCCGTGGCCGAGGCGTGCGTGGGCCCGATCCAGTTCGGCCCGGCTCAGCAACCGCCCGGCCTCCGGGGAGACAATCAGCCGCTTCGCCGATTTGGTCCAGCCGTTGCGGAGCCGCGAATGGATGCGCCGCTTGAGCGCCGACGCCTTCTTCCGGTCGGCGGCGCCGAGACGCTTCGCCGGGATCGCCGGTGTCGCCCGCCGCGGCGCCCAGCCCCCCCCGGACACCGCCTTGGGCGAAGCGGGACGGCGGGGGGCCAGCCAATCCTTCGGTTTGCGCATGAGCGCCAGCTTGTGGATGCGTCCGGCGTCGGGATGATCGGCGTGGACGGCCATCCACGCCTTCAGCTCCTTGTAGCGGGACCGATAGGCGGTCGGGTGGAGATAGCGCTGGGCGAGAACGTGACCGAACAGCAGGCGGTCTTGCAACTGGTTGACGAAGCCGTCGACGGCCTTCCACTTGCCGCGCTCGCCGAGGGCGAAGATCCGGCGGTACAAGGCCGCGTCCTTGGCCGACAGCACCTGCGGCAACGACGCCGCCTCCTTGGCCGCCGGCGCAGCCGCCCGCGGATCCGCGGTTCCGGCACGGCCGGCACCCGCCGTCAGCGCCAGGCCGACGAGCGCCAGCAAAACCACAAGCGAACGCAGAAAACCCGTCATCTCTCCGCCCCCAGAGCACTCCCCCCCATTGTCGTCCGGGAATCTTAAGAAAATGCTGCCCGGGACCGCAACGGAAACC
>JAUXFS010000319.1 GCA_030622775.1 Rhodospirillales bacterium
ACAACGCCCGCCGCGAGGCGATCGCGCTCGCCCAGGAGATCCAGGCGCGGCGCAACAGGCTGTCCAAGGAGATCGGCATCCTCAAGGGCCGCGGAGATGACGCCGCCGAAGTGATCGCCGAGGTCGGGCGCTCGAAGCGGCAACAAGGAGAGGCCGAGGAAAGGGCGCGGGCCGCCGAGAAGGAACTGGAGGACGTGCTCGCCGCCATCCCCAACCTGCCGGCCGACGACGTCCCCGACGGTCCCGACGAATCCGCCAACGTGGAGGTCCGGCGCTGGGGCGAACCGCCGGCCCTGGACTTACCGGCGCGGGAGCATTTC
The DNA here is from genome assembly GCA_030622775.1 of Rhodospirillales bacterium. Classification (GTDB taxonomy): domain Bacteria; phylum Pseudomonadota; class Alphaproteobacteria; order Rhodospirillales; family Defluviicoccaceae; genus JAUXFS01. The sequence goes on from JAUXFS010000319.1 coordinate 321, forward strand.
GCCATCGGCGAGGCGCTGGGGATGATGGATTTCGAACGGGCCGGCAAGCTCTCCGGCGCCCGGTTCGTCGTTCTGCGCGGGGCGCTGGCGCGGATGGAGCGGGCCCTTGCCTCGTTCATGCTCGACCTGCACACCGGGGAGTTCGGCTATACCGAGGTCAACCCGCCGGCCCTGGTTCGCGACGAGGCCCTGTTCGGCACCGGCCAGTTGCCCAAGTTCGGCGACGACCTGTTCCGTACCACCGACGGCCTGTGGCTGATTCCGACCGCCGAGGTGCCGCTGACCAACCTGGTCGCCGGCGAGATCGTCTCCGAGGATAAGCTTCCGGAGCGGGTCACCGCCATGACCTGGTGCTTCCGCGCCGAGGCGGGGGCGGCGGGCAAGGACACCCGCGGGATGATCCGCCAGCACCAGTTCACCAAGGTCGAGCTGGTCAGCGTCACCCGGCCCGAAGACTCGGACGCGGAGCTGGAGCGGATGACCGGATGCGCCGAGGAGGTGCTCAGGCGCCTGGGCTTGGCGTACCGCGTCGTGGTGTTGAGCACCGGCGACATGGGGTTCGCCGCGCGCAGGACCTACGACATCGAGGTCTGGCTGCCCGGTCAGGGCCGCTATCGGGAGATTTCAAGCTGTTCCAACTGCGGCGATTTCCAGGCCCGGCGGATGAACGCCCGCTATCGGCCGAGCGGCGAGAAAGGCACCCGCTTCGTCCATACCCTCAACGGCTCGGGGCTGGCGGTGGGACGGACGCTGATCGCGGTGCTCGAAAACTATCAGCGGGCGGACGGCTCGGTGGCGGTCCCCGCCGCGCTGAGGCCCTACATGGGCGGGCTGGAGGTCATCGCGACCGATGGCGCATGAACCCTTCGAACTCGCCGACGCGCGGGTGCTGATCTGCAACGACGACGGCATCAACGCACCGGGTTTGAAGCATTTGGAAAAAATCATCCGGGGTCTTGCCGGAGAGGTCTGGGTGGTCGCTCCGGAAACCGAGCAGAGCGCCGCCGGCCACTCGCTGACCATGCGCCGCCCGCTTTTCGTTCGCCGGGTTTCCCGCCGCCGCTTCACCGTCGACGGGACGCCGACCGACTGCGTCCTGCTCGCGATCCATCAGGTGATGAAGGCGCGACCGCCGCACTTGGTGCTCTCCGGCATCAATCGAGGCGCCAATCTGGGCGAGGACGCGACCTACTCGGGAACCGTCGCCGCCGCGATGGAGGGGGCGTTGCTCGGGTTCCCGTCCGTGGCCCTCAGCCAATTGTACGAGGATGGCGCGCCGGTGCGCTGGTCGACCGCCGAGCATTGGACGGGGGAGGTTCTGCGGCGCCTGATCTCGGCCCGGTGGCCGCGCGGCGTGGTGCTGAACGTCAATTTCCCCAACGTTGCGTCGGCGGCGGTGACCGGCATCGAGGTCACCCGGCAGGGGCACCGCAAGATCGGCGGCTCGATGATCGAAGGCGTCGATCCGCGGGGCGAACCGTACTTCTGGATCGGCGGGGGGCGCGACGAGGACCGGGGCCGGGCGGGCACCGATCTCGAGGCGGTCCACCGCGGCGCCGTCTCGGTCACGCCGCTGTCGCTCGACCTCACCCACGAGCCGGCCGTCAAGACCCTGAAGACGGTGTTCCCATGAGCCCGGCGTCCCGCAAGATCCGGCTGATCATGGAGCTTCGGCGCAACGGCCTCACCGATACCCGCGTTCTCGGCACCATGGAACTGATGCCCCGGGAAGTGTTCGCCCCGGAGTCCTTCCGCGACCAGGCCTACGAGAACGCCACATTGCCGATCGGCTGCCATCAAACCTTGAGTGCGCCGATCGTTGTCGGCCTGATGACCCAGGCCCTGGAATTGGGCGAGCGGATGAAGGTGCTGGAAATCGGCACCGGATCCGGCTACCAGGCGGCCATTCTCAGCCGGCTTTGCCGACGCGTCTATACCATCGAGCGCTACCGGGATCTGCTGAAAGAGGCGGAGCGGCGATTCGCCAAGCTCGGCATCACCAACATCACGTCGAAGGTCGGCGACGGCACTCTCGGCTGGCGCGAGCAGGCACCGTTCGAGCGAATCATCGTCACCGCGGCGGCGACCGACGTGCCGCCGGTTCTGGCCGGCCAACTCGCGGTCGGCGGGGTGATGCTGGTGCCGATCGATGACGGGGCGGGCGATCCGCGGCTGCTCAGGGTGCGGCGGAGCGAGCGCGGTCTCGACACCGAGGACCTGGGAGAGATGCGCTTCGTGCCCCTCGTGCCCGACACCGCGCCGGAGTGATTGCGGGGCCGATGATTGAAGGCGGTCGCGGGTCCGACCATACTTCGCCGATGTCCATGGTGATCGCAAGTCTGCTCGTCCTGCTCGGCGTGGCCGGATGCGGCTGGGTCGAGTGGCCGCCCTCCGACGATCCGCCCAGGCCGGTGGTGGGCGGACCGGTGCCGAGGCCGGTCGCGAGGTCGTTCCCGATCCCGATTCCGAAACCGGTGCCGAGGCCGCCGGTAACCGCGGTGCGCAAGGATCTGCGGCCCAACCCCCAGTCACGGCCGGCCCCCCAGCCACGGTCGGCCGTGGCTGGGCGCGGTTCTCCCCCTCCCTCCGTCGCTACGATCCGGGTTGCCCGCGGCGATACCGTTTACGCCGTATCGCGCCGCCACCAGGTGTCGGTGCGGGCGGTCATCGAGGCCAACGGCCTGACCCCCCCCTATCAGCTCAAGGTCGGCCAACGGATCGTGTTGCCCCGCGACCGCCAGCACGTCGTCGGTCCGGGCGAGACCGTCTATGGCATCTCCCGGACCTATGGGGTCGACGCCTACGCGCTCGCCACCGCCAACGGCCTGGTCGCGCCGTTTGCCCTGCGTGTCGGGCAAACCCTGCGCATTCCGGCATCGGGCACCGCATTGGCGGGGCTTCAACCGAATACGACAATGCCGGCGATCTCCGCCAAGCGACCCACGGCACCCGCCGCCGTTCCCCGCCCGCCGCCGGCCAGGGGCGGCTTCGTCTGGCCGGTACGGGGCAAGGTGATCTCCTCGTTCGGCGCCAAGAGCAAGGGACTCCACAACGACGGCATCAACATCGCGGCGCGGCGCGGAACCCCGGTGCGCGCGGCGGAAAACGGCGTTGTCGTCTATGCCGGCAACGAACTCCGGGGGTTCGGCAACATGCTGCTGATCAAGCACGCCGGAGGCTGGATCACCGCTTACGCCCACAATGAAAAGCTGCTGGTCGGTCGCGGCGACAAGGTTCGCAGGGGCCAGATCGTTGCCCGGGTCGGCAGTTCCGGCAGCGTGACCAAGCCGCAGTTGCATTTCGAAATGCGCAAGGGCAAGCAGGCGGTCAACCCGCGCAAATACCTGCGCAGGGGAAGCGCCTGACCCGAAGGACGGCGGCGATAAATTCTCCAAATATCGTGGATCTTCCCAGACGTTCCGGAGTTGCGATTTAATATCGTATTTTAAGAAATTTATTTATAAAATTATCATGCAAGTAGACACAAAATAATATTTCGACTGTACTTACAATCTTTGTTATATAAGCATGACGGCGGTCCCCGATGG
>JAUXFS010000132.1 GCA_030622775.1 Rhodospirillales bacterium
ACCATCGAGGTGCTCATCGGCACCCAATCCACCGGTCAGGGGCACGAGACCGCCTACGCCCAAATCGCCGCCGAGGGGCTCGGCGTGCCGTTCGAACGGATCAAGGTGACCCAGGGAGACACCGACCGCATTCCCTTCGGCAAGGGCACCGGCGGCTCGCGCTCGCTGCCGGTGGGCGGCCCGGCGGTGATGGAGACCGTCGCGGCGGCGATCGCCCGTGGCAAGCTTTTCGCCGGTCACCTGTTGCAGGCCGGAGAGGAGCAGATCACCTTCGCCGACGGGCGGTTTACCGTCGCCGGCAGCGATCGCGGCATCGGCATCGGCGAACTGGCCGCGGCGGCCCGCGACCCCGAGAACCTGCCCCCCGGCGAGGCGTCGCCGGGGCTCGACGCCACCGCCCGCTACGCGACGAAGGCGCCCACCTTTCCCAACGGCTGTCACATCTGCGAAGTGGAGGTCGATGCGGATACCGGCGCCCTGGATATCATCGACTATACGGTGGTGGACGACTTCGGCACGGTGGTCAATCCGCTGTTGCTTGCCGGCCAGGTACACGGCGGCATCGCCCAGGGAATAGGCCAGGCGGTGATGGAGCGGGCGGTCTACGACCGCGAGTCGGCGCAGTTGATCACCGGCTCGTTCGGCGACTATCCGCTGCCGCGCGCCGCCGACATGCCCCCTATCGCGCTATCGTTCAACTGCGTGCCGTGCACCACCAACCCGCTCGGCATCAAGGGGGCGGGCGAAGCCGGCGCCATCGGCGCCTGCCCAGCGGTGATCAACGCCATCGTCGACGCCCTGGCGCCCCTCGGCATCCGCCATATTGACATGCCGGCAACCGCGGAGACAATCTGGCGGGCAATTCAGTCCGCCTGACACACCCGAAAAAACGGAGATGGATCTTGACCCTGAGCGTCGATGCCGACCTCGTCAACAAAGTGCGTGAGATCACCCTGCGCGCCGGCGAAGTGATCATGGAAGTCTACAACACCGATTTCTCGGTCGAACGCAAGGATGACTCTTCTCCGGTGACCGAGGCCGACCAGAAAGCCGAGACGCTGATCATCGAGGCGATCCGGAAGGAAATCGGCGAGGACTATCCGATCGTCGCCGAGGAGTCCGCTGCCGCCGGCGATGTGCCCGACATCGCCGACACGCCGTTCTGGCTGGTCGACCCGCTGGACGGAACCAAACAGTTCATCAACCGCCAGGGCGAGTTCACCGTCAATATCGCGCTGATCGAGAACGGCCGGCCGCTGCTGGGCGTGGTTCACGCGCCGGCGATCGGTTCCACCTACTGGGGCAGTGAGCATGGCGCCTTCGCCGTCACCGACGCCAGCGAGCCGCGCCCCATCCACTGCCGACCGATTCCGCAGAAAGGGGTTGTCGCCGTCGCCAGCCGGTCGCACCGCAATGCCGAGACGGACGCGTTCCTGGCCAATTACGACATCGGCGAGACGATCTCGTCGGGCAGTTCGATCAAGTTCTGCCTGGTCGCCGCGGGACGGGCCGACCTCTACCCGCGCACCGGGCGGACGATGGAATGGGATACCGCCGCCGGCCACGCGGTGGTCCTGTTTGCCGGCGGCTCGGTGACCACGATGGACGGAAACGATTTGCTCTACGGCAAGCCGGGCCTCGACAATCCCCACTTCGTCGTCAAGGGCGCGTCACCGAAGACGTGAGCGCCGCCGAAATCCGTTCTCCCGCCACCCCGGAGGCGATCGCCGAGGCGGCGGAACTGATCCGCCGGGGAGAGTTGGTCGCCTTTCCCACCGAAACCGTCTACGGCCTCGGCGCCGACGCCACCAGCGATGCGGCGGTGGCGGCGGTGTTCGCGGTCAAGGACCGTCCCCGGTTCAACCCGTTGATCGTGCATGTGCCCGGCCTCGGCGCCGCCGAGGCGCTGGCGGCCTTCGACGAACAGGCGCGGGCGGTGGCGCGGAAATTCTGGCCGGGACCGCTGACCCTGGTGTTGCCGAGACGCGCCGATTCGGGGCTGTCGCTGCTGGTCAGCGCCGGGCTCGACACCGTCGCGATCCGGGTTCCGGCCCATTCGCTGGCCCAGGCGCTGCTGACCGCCGCCGGACGGCCGATCGCGGCGCCGAGCGCCAACCCCTCGGGAGCGATCAGTCCAACGGCGGCGGCCCACGTCGCCGAGGCGCTGGGCGACCGGATCGCGATGATCCTCGACGGCGGGCCGTGCCGGGTGGGTGTCGAATCGACGGTCATCGACCTGACCGGAGGGTCGCCGGTATTGCTCCGGCCAGGCGGTCTCGCGACGGAAACGATCGAGCGGCTTGTCGGCCCGCTGGCGCCGGCGGGCGGCGGCGCGCCCCGCTCGCCGGGGATGCTGGCCCGCCACTACGCGCCGGGACTGCCGTTGCGCCTCTGCGCCTACACAGCCCAACCGGGCGAGGCGTTGCTGGCCTTCGGTCCCGGGGCCGACGACGCCGACCTCAACCTCAGCCGCGTCGGCGACGTCCAAGAGGCGGCGGCCAATCTTTTCGCCATGCTCCGGGTGCTGGATCGGCCCGAATTCTCCGCCATCGCCGTCATGCCGGTGCCCGAGCGGGGCCTCGGCCGGGCGATCAACGACCGCCTGCGGCGGGCGGCGGCCCGATCCGAAGCCGACGACGACTGGAACGAGGATCGCGGCCCGGCGGCGCCATGCGTGCTGCCGGGAATCGAGGAAGACGAACCGTAAGAGCCCGTCCGGAGGGATCAATGCATGGTTGCCCTCCATCGTAGTATGACTAGTTTGATGTTGGGGATGGGTTGAACGGGCCTCGGGAATCTATGTCGCGGTTGAAGAGAATACTCTTCGGTGGAGGTATCGCGATCGTGGTGCTCGTGGCGGTCGTCACGGTCGCCACCTTTCTCGTCGAACCCGCCTATCGCAACGAGCCGCTGAAAGCCTGGGATCCGGAAACCGGCTATCGCCACACTTTTGCCCAGGATCAATACGTCGAGGGCTCCGACGACATGCTGTTCGCGATCGCCTTTTCCGGAGGCGGCACCCGGGCGGCCGCTTTCGGTTATGGCGTGCTCGAAGAGCTTCGCGACACCGAGATCGTCATCGATGGACAACCGCGACGGCTTCTCGACGAGGTGGACTTCGTCACCGGCGTTTCCGGCGGAAGCTTCACCGCGGCCTATTTCTCGCTATTTGGCGATCGGATCTTCGAGGACTTCGAGGAGCGGTTCCTCAAGCGCAACGTGCAAAGGGAACTGATTCTCAAGATGGCCAATCCGACGAACTGGATCCGGCTGCTCTCCGCCCGGTTCAACCGAACCGACCTGGCGGCCGGGTTGTATGACGAGGAGATCTTCGACGGCGCCACCTTCGGCGACATCGAGAAGGGCGGCGGCCCGAAGGTGGTGATCAACGCCACCGATCTCGCCACCGGCAACCCGTTCCATTTCGTCCAGGACCAGTTCGACCTCATCTGCTCGGATCTGACCAATTTCCCGGTTGCGAGCGCGGTGGCCGCTTCCGCCGCGGTTCCGGTGCCCTTTCCACCCTTGGTGCTCCGCAATTACGGGGGAACATGCGGCTATGAAATGCCGAAATGGCTGCAGCAATCCCTCGAGTCGCGGCGAACGTCGTCGGTGCGCAAGTGGGTAAACGCGCGCATTCTGGCGTCGTATCTCGATTCGAGCGTCCGACGCTACATCCACCTTGTCGACGGGGGCATTTCGGACAACCTCGCCGTTCGCAATCCGCTGAGTGACGCCAGAGCCACGGACGCAGAGCGGGATCACGAGGACTTTGGAATTGACAAACCCCTACTCGAAGGGAACATCCGGCGGATCGTTTTGATCATCGTCAACGCCCAGACGGAAGCCGAAGTCAGCTGGGGGCTGGTCGATGGAGCCCCTTCCGTGCCGGGCGTTCTCGCCGCCATCACCAATACCCAGATTGATCGCTACAGCGTCGAAACCCTCGAGCTTCTTCTCTCGAAAGTTCGGCTTTGGGAGAGGAGGGCCGCCGAGGTCGGCTCGCATCTCGATTTGTATCTGGTCGAGGTCAGCTTCCTGACGGTGCCCGATGCAGAAGAACGGGAATACCTCAACCGCATTCCCACCACCCTGCACCTCGAACCCGAGGACGTGGACCGCCTCCGCGAGTCCGCCCGCAGGCTTCTGCGACAATCGGCGGAGTTTCAGAAACTGCGCCTCGAGCTTTCGAAACCCGTGAATGTATCGAACCCCTGACCGCCTGATCGACAATGTCACGATTGAAAAAAGTCCTCGTCCGTGCAGGTATCGCGATCGCCGCGCTCGTGGTCGTTGTCACGGTCGCAACCCTTTTTGTCGAGCCCGCCTATCGCAACGAGCCGCTGAAGACTTGGGATCCGGAGGCCGGCTATCGCCACACCTTTTCCTGGGATCAATATGTCCAGGGCTCCGACGACACGCTGTTCGCGGTCGCCTTTTCCGGCGGCGGCACGCGGGCGGCAGCCTTCGGCTATGGCGTGCTCGAAGAGCTTCGCGACACGAAGATCGTCATCGACGGACAACCGCGACGGCTTCTCGACGCGGTGGATTTCGTCACCGGCGTTTCCGGCGGAAGCTTCACCGCGGCCTATTACTCCCTGTTCGGCGACCGGATTTTCGAAGACTTCGAGGACCGGTTCCTGAAACGCAACGTGCAAAGAGAACTGATTTTCGAGTTCGCCAATCCGACGAACTGGATCCGGCTGCTGTCCGCCCGGTTCAACCGGACCGATCTGGCGGCCGAGTTCTTCGACAGGGAGATCTTCAACGGAGGCACCTTCGGCGACATCGAAAGAGCCGGGGGCCCAAAGGCGGTGATCAACGCCACCGATATCTCGACCGGCGGCCCGTTCTTCTTCGTTCAGGACCAGTTCGACTTCATCTGTTCGGATCTGACCAGTTTCCCGGTCGGCCGCGCGGTGGCCGCTTCCGCCGCGGTGCCGCTGGTTTTTCCACCCGTGACGCTCCGCAACTATGGGGGAACATGCGGTTTTCGGATGCCGGCGTGGTTAAAGGAATCGCTCGAGTCGCGGCGCGCGTCCTCGGTGCGCAAGTGGTTCAACGCGCGCATCCTGGCCTCGTACCTGGATTCGAGCGTCCGGCGCTACATCCACCTCGTCGACGGGGGCATTTCCGACAACCTCTCCCTTCGAAGTCCGCTGGGGGACGCCAAAGCCTCCGAATCGGAGGATAGTCTCGAGGGCCACGGAATTGGAAATCCCGCATTTGGAGGGAACGTCCGGCGAATCGTCCTTATCATCGTCAATGCCCAGACGCAGGCCGAAGTGAGTTGGGGGCTGGTCGACGTGGCTCCATCGGTCCCCGGCGTTCTTGCCGCCATCACCAACTCTCAGATCGATCGCTACAGTGTCGAAACCCTCGAGCTTCTCATGTCGAGAGTTCGGCTTTGGGAGAGGAGGGCCGCCGAGGTCGGCGCACCTCTCCACTGGTACTTGATCGAGGTCAGCTTCCTGACGATGCCCGACGCGGAGGAGCGGAACTACCTCAACCACCTTCCCACCAGCCTGAACCTCGATCCCGAGGACGTCGACCGCCTCCGCGAGTCCGCCCGCAGGCTTGTGCGACAGTCGACGGAGTTCCAGAAGCTGCGCATCGAGCTTTCGAAACCTATTCAATCCTCTATCCAGTAGCATCGCTTGCTGTCTCGTGGCCGGGCATTCAACCCTGGTGGAGCAATCCGGGCGACATTGCGGGTTCCGCGCAAAGCCTCTAACTATTGAGATGCTATGACGTTGGCTCGCCCCAGTCCCTCCGCTCCGCCCGAAGACGTGCTTCGGGCCATTCGTGAAGTGGTCGGACCGAAAGGCTGGATCGACGATCCGGCCGACGTGGAGCCGTACCTGATCGAGGAGCGCGGGCTGTTCCACGGCGCCTGCGCCGGCGTGGCGCGGCCGGCATCGACCCGGGAGGTCGCCGATGTGGTCGCCCTCTGCGCCGAGGCGCGCATCTGCGTCGTGCCCCAGGGCGGCAACACCGGACGGGTCGGCGGCGGCGTGCCCGACGGCGGCGTCGTGCTGTCGACGACCCGGCTAAACCGCATCCGT
>JAUXFS010000310.1 GCA_030622775.1 Rhodospirillales bacterium
GCCGACTGGCCCCTCACCAGCTTCTCATGAGGGGCTCCCTCGCCCTGGAAACCCCGAATCGACCGCGCCGGCATCACCGATGGTACCGGGAAACCACCCGTCCGGACGGTACCACCAAAATGGCCGACCGAGATATTCGCCCACATAAGCGCCTCAACCCAGCACCACCGCGTCTCTCGAGGCAGCTTGAGGATGCGTTGGCTGCCCTAAACGGAACTTCCCGCCCACCTAAACCCCAACCTTCTGAAAAATCACGATTATCGCATATTTTTGGCCGAATGTGTACCCATGTTATATATTGTTTTTATGTTGTAATTACGCAAGAACTATGCGACACATGTTACCATGTACATCGAGACGGTCCCCAACCGCAACTCGCCGCCCGCCGTTTTGTTGCGCGAAGCCTATCGCGAGGACGGAAAGGTCAGGAAGCGGACCCTCGCCAACCTGAGCAAATGGCCGAGGGATGTGGTCGAGGGGCTGCGCACCGTGCTCAAGGGCGGGCGGGTCGTCGCGCCCGGGACCGACGCGGTCATCATCCGGCGCTCCCTGCCCCACGGCCACGTGGCCGCCATCCTTGGGACATTGCGCAAGATCGGCCTCGATCGCATCCTCGCGGCCAAGGGGAGCCGGCAGCGCGATCTTGTCGTTGCGATGATCTGTGCCCGGCTGCTGGCGCCGATGTCCAAGCTGGCCACGGCCAAGGCCCTGGATCCCGAGACCGCCTCGTCCTCGCTCGGTCCGGTTCTCGGGCTCGGTGCGGTGGACGAGGACGAGTTGTACGCGGCCCTCGACTGGCTGGTCGAACGCCAACCCGCGATCGAGAAGGCCCTGGCCAAACGGCATCTGTCCGACCATACCCTGGTGCTTTACGACGTGACCTCGTCGTACGTGGAGGGCCGGTGCTGTCCGTTGGCGGCCTTCGGTTACAATCGGGACCGCAAGAAGGGCAAGATGCAGATCGTCTACGGCTTGGTGTGCGCGGCCGACGGATGCCCGGTGGCGGTGGAGGTGTTCGCGGGGAACACCGGCGATCCGGCGACCCTGGGCGCCCAGATCGCCAAGCTCAAGGAGCGTTTCCGGCTGACACGGGTGGTCCTGGTCGGGGATCGGGGTCTGTTGACCGAGGCGCGGCTGAACCAAGAGGTGGGGCCGGCGGGGCTGGACTGGATCACCGCGCTCAGGGCGCCGGCGATCCGGGCCCTGGCCGAAGGCGGCGTTCTGCAACCGGATCTGTTCGACCAACGGGACTTGGCGTCGATTACCGCGCCGGACTATCCGGGTGAGCGACTGATTGTCTGCCGCAACCCCGATCTGGCGCGCGAGCGGGCCCGCAAGCGCGACGACCTGCTCGCGGCGACCGAACGGGATCTGGCCGAGGTGGCGCGGGCGGTGACGCGCAAGCGGCGGCCGTTGCGCGGCGCCGACGCGATTGGGCTTCGGGCCGGCGCGGTGCTGGACCGGCACAAGATGGGCAAGCACTTCGATCTCACCATCACCGACGACCGCTTTTCGTTCGAACGCAAGCAGGCCGGGATCGCCGACGAGGCGAAGCTCGACGGGATCTATGTCATTCGCACCAACGTTCCGCCCGAGGTCCTCGACGATGCCGCGACGGTGGCGGCATACAAGGGGCTTTCGCGGGTGGAACGGGCGTTCCGGTCGTTGAAGACGGTGGACCTCGATATCCGGCCGATCCATCACTGGCTGTCGGATCGGGTTCGCGCCCACGTGTTTGTGTGCATGCTGGCCTACCACGTGGAATGGCATCTGCGCGGTCTCTTGGCGCCGATGCTTTACGACGATGCCGACAAGCAGGCCGCGGCGGCCGAACGCGAGAGCGTGGTGGCCAAGGCCCGACGCTCCGCCGAAGCGCTCGCCAAGCAGACCACCGGCCGCACCGCGGACGGGCTTCGGGTCCACAGTTTCCAGAGCCTGCTGGCGGACTTGGCGACGCTGACCCGTTCCACCGTGTTGACCGCGCTCAACGAAAACTACACCTTCACCGTGGATGCGCGGCCGACGCCGATCCACAACAAGGCCTTCGAACTTCTCGGCGTCAAGCCCGAGCGTACCCAGTAAAACCCCCGCCCGGCACCACCAAATGGCGCCAGATCAATGAGTTATCGTCCGCGAGCGTAAGAGGGGCAAAATCCCGGGCTGTCAGGCGGGGGAGGCTCTCGCTCTGACGAGATCGGGGAGGGGCGGGATGACCGGCGCGTCGGGCACGTCGAGGCGGTCGCCGAGGTAGGTCCAGAACGACATCCCGAGTTTCCGGCAGGTTTTGATCAGGCCGAGGAAGCCGTCGCGGCACTGGCGGCCGGTCTCGGAGCGGGTGCCGGCGGAGATGTTGCGGCGAATGACCTGGCAGCGGATGTCGTTTTCGGAGCCGTTGGTGTGCAGGGGGATCTCGGGGCGGTCGAGGACGGCGAGTAACTCCTGCTTATTGGCGTGGAGCCGCTGCAGCAGGCGGTCGAGGGTGACGTAGCCGGTGCGGGTGGTGAAGAGGGCGTCAAAGCGCCGGATCAAGGCCGCCTTGCGCCGTGGCGATGGCTTCTGTCGGTAAGCCTTGAGGTCGGCATAGAGCTTCCAGACGCGGGTGCGGGTGCGTTCGACGGCCCGGCGCTGCCGGTCGGTGAAGGTGTCGAGCTTGTGGATCAGGCGCTCGGCATGGACCCAGCACAGCGCATGGTGGCCGACGTTGAATTGGCCGGCGTCGTCGCTGACGATGACGGCGTCGGCGAGGAAGCCGTGATCGAGGACGCTGCCCCACGGCGCCCCCTCGGTGGCGATGCGCACCGGGTCCGGATGGACCGTCAGTCCGCTCACGCCGAGACGATCGAGGTGGGCGGTCCAGGCGTCATGGTCGGCGAAGCGTCTGGTCTCGCAGGCCTCGAGACGGGCGATCAGCGGCCCGGCGAGGTTGCGCCGGTGCATGGAGGCGAGCGCGGCGTCGTTGACGACGTAATCCGTGTGCCCGGCGCGCAGCAGGTCGAGGAAGTTCAGCCGGCTTTTCGACGCGGTGGTGGCGAACCAGGCGAAGTGGTCGTTGCCGATCTGGGTGCAGATCGCGTTCGTCCCCTTGTGGCGCGCGCCGGTGTCGTCGACGGTGATCCACGCCGCCGTTTCCAGCCCGGCGCGCAGGACGTCGCGCGCCTCGTCGACGAAGGGCTCCTGCCTGGCGATGAGCAGGCGCACCAACTGGCGCTTCGAGAGGCTCACCCCGAGGTCGTCGAGATGCGCGAGCAGCCCCGGAACCGTCATCCGGCCCTGGTGGTAGAGGGCGAGCACGTAACGCCGCAGTTCGGCTCCCACATGGCCGCGCACCCCCGGCGGCAGCGGCGCCACGATCGTCTCCCCGGCCGGCGTTCGCCAGCGCTGACGGCGATAGCGGATCGTCGCCGGCCGAACCACCAGATCCTCAACCACGTAACTCTCGTAGCCCTTGAACCGCGAGCCCGGCGGCGGCGCCATCGTGATCACCCGCTCCTCGGTGACCACCCGCTTGGCGCCGCCGCGACCGCGCTTGCTGGCGTTTCCGCCCGCCGCCTTCGGATCCGTCGCCTGCTCCATGCCGCTGGGCTTCAGCTTCGGACGCCCCTTCAGACCCTTGAGGCGCGCATTCTCCTCCCGCAGCCCGGCAATCTCAGCCTTCAGCGCCGCGTTCTCTTCCAGAAGCCGCAAAACCAGCTTCTTCAGAGCCTCGTCGCTCAAATCCTCAACATCGGGGCGAGATCCGGCCATGCCCGATCGAATCACACCCGCCGCACAAGGAAAAGCAAAATCTTGCGCAACCGATCACTTCAATACCAACATGTGGCTTTCCAGACTCACCATAATGCCCGGGGTTTTGCCCCTGTTACCCAGTTAGCAGCCCGTTGACGAAATCGCCTATTGCTGATTCTCTGCGCTTGTGACGA
>JAUXFS010000168.1 GCA_030622775.1 Rhodospirillales bacterium
GCCCGCCGGTGACGTCGCGCCGAAACGCCTGGAGAACATGGTGGGCATGGGCCGGCGAACCCCCGGCCTCGCGCAGGCTCCCGCGTAGGGCGAGGCTCGCGTGGCGGGCCTCCTCGGGAAGGTTCGCGTCGTTTTCGCCGTCGACCACCGCCTCCATGGTTTTCAGCCGCGCCGCCTTCTCCTCTCGGCTCAGCGACGGATCGTCGGTGATCCCGTCGGCGATGCGGACAAAGTGAGCGAAGGCGCGCACCGACGCTCGCAGGTGCGCGGGAAATAAATCCGGCATCAGCGAAAAATCGGCATCGCCTCCGCGGAGCTCGCGATCGCTGTCCATGATCGGGGGGCCTGGGTTTGGGCCCGGGGCTGGGCCTGAGTAGTGGTTTTCCGTTCGCTCCTTATATGTCAGAACGGGGCGTCCACGGGCTGGAAAAAATGCGAAAACAGAAAATTTCATACTGTGCCGAGCAGATCAGGTTGTTCGACAACGACCGCTTCCTGTGCAGCCTTTTTGCGCCGGCGGCTGAGCGCGAGGCCTTGGCGGCGGTGTATGCGTTCAACGTGGAGGTGGCGCGGATCCGCGAATCCGTGGCCGAGCCGCTGCTCGGCGAGATCCGCCTGCAATGGTGGCGCGATGCGATCGAAGGGATCTACGCCGGGCGCCCATTGGGCCATCAGGTGGCCGTTGCCCTGGACCAGGCGGTGCGCGGTTTCGGGCTGAGCCGCCGCCACTTCGAGCGGCTGCTGGACGCCCGTGCCTTCGACCTCGACGACGCGCCGCCGCCCGACCTGGCGGCCCTGGTCGACTACGCCGAGGCGACTTCGGCGACCCTGTCGGCGCTCGCCCTCGAAGTGCTCGGCGCCGACGGCGCCGGCGTTCGCCGGGCCGCCCGCGACGTCGGTATCGCCTGGGCGCTCGTCGGCCTCATCCGCGCCGTCCCCTTCCATGCCCGCGCCCGGCGGCTCTACCTGCCGGCCGAGTTGAACCGGAAGGCCGGCCTCGATGTCTTCGAGCTGTTCGATCGGGGTGGCTCCGACGGGCTTTCCCGGGTCATCGGCACGATCGCCGAAACCGCCGGCGACTACCTGTCCTCCGCCCGCCGCCGGCGAGACGAGGTGCCCGGGAAGGCGCTGCCCGCATTGTTGCCGGCGACCTTGGCCGAGGGCTATCTGCGGCAACTGCGCAAATGCGGTTTCGACCCGTTCGACGCCCGTATCCAGGCGGGAAACCCGCTCAGGCACCTGCGGATCGGTTACAACAGACTGCGGGGCCGCTACTGATTGGGGAGGGCGGCGCGGAGGGCGTCGTACAAGCGTCGCGCAAGCGTCGCGCAAGCGTTGGAACGGGTCACTCCCGCCGCCGGGGCTTATATCAACGCAGGCTGGTATTACTGGAAGTCGCTTGTCTTGCCGATGACCCCAGCGCCGAACCCGGAGCCCTCCTTCGTTTCGCCGGAGGCCGCGGCTGACGTGTCCGAACCACCGGCGGAGGATTGAAGAGAGGGGGAGCCGAGGGATGGCGGCGATTCCCCTTCGAGCGTCGGCTGGCCGAAGCCGCCGGCCGGCCGGAGGGCCAATCCCGGATCGGCCGAGCCAATCTCGCCGATGATCTGCAAACTCGAACCGACGGCCGGCATTCCGGGATCGAATGGATTGGGTTTGCCGGTGGGCCAGGCGGGACCGTCCGCTTCCGGCTCTCGGCCGGCGGTCGTCTCCAATTCAGCGAGCGGCGCATAGAACGGTTGATCGGTCAGGGTGCCGATGGGCTGCGACGGCACCGTGAACGGCGACGTCGCGACGGTGCCCGGCTCGGCGGCGGCCGAAGATGCCGTCACCGCACCCGCGGCCGGAGCGACCGGTTGCGCTCTCACCGACTGGGTTGGCGATGGTTGGCCCTGGCTATCGGGTGCGGGAGCCGCCGGAGTCGCGACGGCTTTCGATTTTTCTTCCTTGTTTCCGCGATTGAAGTTGCGGACCGCCACCAGATAGTGGGCGATTTTGAAGTAACCCTTGTCGACGGCGAGTTCGATTGCGGTCATGCCCCATCGACCGGGAACGTCGACGTAGGCGCCGGCTTCGACGCTGGCCTGGGCGGCGGCGAAGTCTTTGGAGTGGACCGCGTCGAACAGCTTCTGGGTGGTCGTGTCGAGATCCCCGGATTGCGCGAACGCCGGCGCCGCCGGCTGTCCGGTCAAGGCCGCGGCACCAACGACGGCGCACAGGGCGACAAGCAGGCGCCGAAGATGTCGAAAAAGATACTGATGCATCGAACCGATTTCAGATGTTTCGCTTTTATGCCGAGCCCCGATGGCCCTAAATATGCGCCGAATTGAAGCGCGCGGCAACGGTCGAACCGAATTTAGCCATGCATGGCAGCCTCCCGGTGTCCGCCCTACACGTAATTTCGGCCTTTGGAAGCGCTGCGATAAAACCTCTTGTTGATCCCGATCGGGAAAGGACACGCGATGGAATACCGCCGGCTGGGAAGAAGTGGCCTCTGGGTGTCGCCGCTCTGTCTCGGCACGATGATGTTCGGCGATCAGACCGACGAAAACGAATCGGAACGCATCGTCGGCTCCGCCCGGGACGCGGGAATCAACTTCATCGACACCGCGGACGTCTACAAAACCGGCGCTTCGGAACGCATTGTCGGCAAGCTGATCAAACCCGACCGCGATCGCTGGGTGCTGGCGTCGAAGGTCGGCAACGCGATGGCCAAGCGTGGCGAAGACCCCAACAGGCGGGGCCTCGGGCGCAAGTGGCTCATCCGGGCGATCGACGACAGCCTGGCGCGGCTGGGTACGGACTACATGGATATCTACTATCTCCACCGCGACGATTCGGACACGCCGCTGGCGGAGACGGTGAGCGCCCTCGCCGACGTCATTGCCGCCGGCAAGGCGCGGTACTGGGGCTTGAGCAACTACCGGGGGTGGCGAATCGCCGAAGCGATTCGCATCGCCGAGGATCTCGGGGCGCCGCGGCCGGTGGTCGTCCAGCCGTACTACAACGCCATGAACCGGATGCCGGAGGTCGAAATTCTGCCGGCCTGCGCCCACCACGGCCTCGGCGTCGTACCCTACAGTCCACTCGCTCGGGGGGTGTTGACGGGCAAGTACGCGCCCGGCGCGGAGCCGTCCGAGCAGACCCGGGCGGGGCGCAAGGATACCCGAATGAAGGAAACCGAATTCCGCGGGGAATCGCTGGTCATGGCCCAACAAATCAAAACCCACGCCGAAAGGCGCGGGATGACCGCCGGCCAGTTCGCCGTCAACTGGGTGCTGAACCACCGAACCGTCACCGCGGTCATCGCCGGCCCGCGCACCGTGGCGCAGTGGACCGAGTACCTGGGCGCGCTCGATCACGGGTTCACCGCCGAGGACGAGGCCCTGATCGACGCGCTGGTGCCCGCCGGTCACCCCTCGACCCCGGGATTTACCGATCCGAGCTATCCGATCACCGGGCGGCTGGCGCGGAGCGGCGGACCGTCGGCATAGCATCAAGGCAGGTTGGTATAAGCCTATCGGCATTGCCTCGCGTGTCGGGAAATGGGATAGTGACGGCCATTGCGGGAATGGGAGAGAGATCGGCATGAGAGTAAAGAGCGTTTGCCGCCGATGGGCTTTGGCCGGCGGTGTGGTCGTCGGGTTGGCCGCGATGGCGGTTCCCGCCGTCAGTCAGGCGGCGGGCGCTTGCGCCACGCCCAAGGACCTGGCCGCGCTGAATGCGCGCGTCCTGCAGACAGAGCTGATGGTTGCGGCGCTCACATGCGGGGAGAAGGCGCGCTACAATGCTTTCGTCGTGAGCTTCAAGGGCGTGCTCGGCGATCGTGGGCGTTCGTTGCGCGCGCTGTTCACCCGCGTGCACGGCTCCGGCGGCAAACGGCGGCTCAACGGGTTCGTGACCAAGCTCGCCAACGAGGCCTCGCAGGGGAGCCTCGCCGTCCGCGGGGGATACTGCGCGAACGCGTCGGCCCTGTTCGAGGAAGTCCTGAACACGCCGCCAAGCGGCTTCGACGCATTGGCGTCCAAGCCGTGGATCAGGATCCGGCACGGTTTTTCCCCCTGCATCCGGTCCGCCGACAAGGGCAAGAACGGCACGTCGGCTCAGGCCCG
Source organism: Rhodospirillales bacterium (assembly GCA_030622775.1). GTDB lineage: Bacteria > Pseudomonadota > Alphaproteobacteria > Rhodospirillales > Defluviicoccaceae > JAUXFS01. The sequence goes on from JAUXFS010000168.1 coordinate 4,113, forward strand.
GCCGCTCAAGGCCAACTGACCGCGGCCCAACAAGCCCGTAAGGTCCCAACAACCCCTACGGAGAGTCTCGAAGCCAAGCGTCGAGATCGTCGAGCGATCGCCGGGTCGTCGCCCGCTTTCGCTCCCGTCCGCGCAGGCGGCGGCCGCGTTCGTCGGTCGCCTCGATCGGCGGAAACAGGCCGAAGTTGATGTTCATCGGCTGAAACGTCTCGGCCTCCGCGCCGCCGGTGATGTGGCCGAGCAGGGCGCCGAGGGCGGTGGTCGCCGGTGGCGGCTTCGGCATGTCGCCCAGCCGTTCGGCGGCGGCGAATCGGCCGGCGAGCAGCCCGATCCCGGCGCTTTCCACGTATCCCTCGCAGCCGGTGATCTGTCCGGCGAGCCGCAGCCCCGGTCGAACCTTTAGCCCGAGGGCCGCGTCCAGCACCTTGGGGCTGTTGACGAAGGTATTGCGATGCAGGCCGCCGAGGCGGGCGAACTCGGCGTTCTCCAGGCCGGGAATGGTGCGGAACAGCCGCACCTGTTCGGCGTGCTTCAGCTTGGTCTGGAAACCGACGATATTGTAGAGGGTGGCCAGCGCGTTGTCCTGGCGCAACTGCACCACCGCGTAAGCCCGCCGCCCGGGATCGTGGGGGTTGGTCAGCCCCACCGGCTTCATCGGCCCGAAGCTCAGGGTTCGCCGGCCGCGCCCGGCCATCACCTCGATCGGCAGGCAGCCTTCGAAGTAGGGGGTGTCCTTCTCCCACTCCCTGAATTCGCTGCACTCGGCGGCGAGCAGGGCGTCGAGGAACGCGTCGTACTGCTCTTGGCTCAACGGGCAGTTGACGTAGTCGGTGCCGTCGCCCTTGTCGTAGCGGGACTGGAACCAGGCCTTGGAGAAGTCGATGCTGTCGCGATGGACGATCGGCGCGATCGCGTCGAAGAACGCCAGCGCGTCCTCGCCGGTGAGCTCGCGCAAGGCTTCGGCCAACGCCGGCGAGGTCAGCGGCCCGGTGGCGACGATGACGCTGTCCCAGTCCGCGGGCGGCGGTCCGGCGATCTCCTCGCGGCAAACGGTAATCAGCGGCTCGGCCTCGAGGGCGCTCTCGACCGCGGCGCTGAACCCCTGGCGATCGACCGCCAGCGCCGTTCCCGCCGGCACCCGATGGGCGTCGGCGGTCGCGATGATCAGCGAGCCGAGCCGGCGCATCTCCTCGTGCAGCAGCCCGATGGCGCTCGCCTCGGCGTCGTCGGAGCGGAACGAGTTGGAGCACACCAACTCCGCCAGGGTGCCGGTTTGGTGCGCCGGCGTGCCGCGTACCGGCCGCATCTCGTGAACGACCGCCGGC
>JAUXFS010000221.1 GCA_030622775.1 Rhodospirillales bacterium
CCGGCCTCGCGCACCTCCTCGACGCCGATCGTGGTGCGGGCCATCTGCATCAACGACAGGATCCCCTCCTGCATGCGGGCGCCGCCCGACGCCGGAACGACGATCAACGGCGCCTTTTCGGCAACCGCCTTGCGTCCGGCGGTGATCAGCCCCTCGCCGACGCCGATGCCCATGGAGCCACCCATGAATTCGAAGTTCAACGCCGCGACCACCACCGGTTCGCCGCCCATGTCGCCGTAGGCCACGGCCAGCGCCTCCGACCGGCCGCTCTTGGCCTGGGCCTCCTTGAGGCGTTCGGTGTACCTCTTGCGATCGCGGAACTTGAGCGGATCGGCAAGGGTCTTCGGCAGCTCGACGGTCTGATAGGCCCCGTCGTCGAACAGCATCGCCAACCGCTCGTTGACGCCGAGACGCATGTGGTGACCACAGTGGGGACAGACCCTGAGGCTCTTCTCCAACTCCCGGTGGAAGATCATCTGCCCGCAACTGGGGCACTTGTTCCACAGGTTTTCGGGGACCTCCCGGCCTCCGCCGACCAGTTCGCGCAGCTTCGGACGGACGACGTTGGTCAACCAGCTCATTGGGCCGCTCCTTTCGCGCCCGCCCCACGGACGCCGTCGGCCAGTTCGCCGACGAAAGAGAGCACCGCCTCGACCAGTCCGGGAAGGGCGGCGCCCGTCTCGTCCACATTCTCCGCCACCTTGGCGACCACCGCCGAGCCAACGACCGCGGCGTCGGCCGCGCCGGCCATCTCCGCCGCCTGCTCCGGGGTCTTGATGCCGAAACCGACGGCGACGGGGATTTGGGTGTGGCGCCGAATGCGTTCGACCGCCGCCGCCACGTCGGTCACCACCGCGGACGCGGTTCCGGTGATGCCGGTGATCGATACGTAGTACACGAAGCCGCCGGCTTTAGCCAAAACCACCGGAAGGCGGTCGTCCTTGGTGGTCGGAGCCACCAGGAAAATCAGGTCGATTCCAACCGCCGCCGCCGGCCCGAGCAGCTCGTCGCATTCCTCCGGCGGCAGATCGACGACGATCAGGGCGTCGACGCCGGCGGTGGCGGCATCGCTCACGAACCGTTCGACGCCGTAGACATAGATCGGGTTGTAATACCCCATCAGGATCACCGGGGTATCGGCGTCGTCGCGGCGGAACTCGGCAACCATCGCCAGGGTCGCCGCCAGCGTGTGGCCGGCCTTGAGCGCCCGCTGCGACGCCGCCTGAATGGCCGGTCCGTCGGCCATCGGATCGCTGAACGGGATGCCCAACTCGATGACGTCGGCGCCCGCGGCGGGCAGGCCGCGGAAAACCTCCATCGACGTCCGGCGATCGGGATCGCCGGCGGTGACGAAGGTGACGAGCCCGCCCCGGCCCTCTCGCTTCAGCGCCTCGAAGCGGCGGCCGATGCGGCTCCCGGTGCTCACAGCTCGACCCCCAGGTGGCCGGCGACGGTGAACACGTCCTTGTCGCCGCGTCCGCACATGTTCATCACCATCAAATGGTCACGCGGCAGGTCGCCGGCAATCCGGGCGACGTACGCCAACGCGTGCGCCGGCTCCAGTGCCGGGATGATCCCTTCGGCGCGCGAGCACAACTCGAACGCTTCGAGCGCCTCGGAATCGGTGACCGACACGTACTCGACCCGGCCGGTATCGCGCAGCCAGGCATGCTCCGGACCGACCCCGGGATAGTCGAGACCGGCGGCGAGGGAATGCCCCTCGTTGATCTGGCCGTCGGCATCCTGCAGAAGGTAGGTGCGGTTGCCGTGGAGCACGCCGGGGTCGCCGGCGGTCAGCGAGGCACAATGCTCGCCGGTCTCGATCCCGTGGCCCGCCGCTTCGACGCCGATCATCCGAACGCCCCTGTCGTCGAGGAAGGGATGGAACAGGCCGAGGGCGTTGGATCCGCCGCCAATGCAGGCGATCAGCGAGTCGGGCAACCGGCCCTCGGCCTCGACGATCTGCTCGCGGACCTCGTTGCCGATCACCGACTGGAAATCGCGGACCATCACCGGATAGGGATGGGGGCCGGCGACGGTGCCGATCAGGTAGTAGGTATCCTCGACGTTGGCGACCCAGTCGCGCACGGCATCGTTCATCGCGTCCTTGAGGGTGCCGGACCCCGAGCGCACCGGTCTCACCTCCGCCCCCAGCAACTTCATCCTGAAGACGTTCGGCGACTGCCGCTCGATGTCGGTGGCGCCCATGTAGACCTCGCAGCGGATGCCGAACAGCGCGCAGACGGTGGCCGTCGCCACCCCGTGCTGGCCGGCGCCGGTCTCGGCGATAATCCGTTTCTTGCCCATCCGCCGGGCGAGCAGGATCTGCCCGAGGGTGTTGTTGATCTTGTGGGCGCCGGTGTGGTTGAGCTCGTCGCGCTTGAAATAAATTTTGGCGCCGCCCAGCCGTTCGGTCAGCCTCTCGGCGAAATAGAGCGGACTCGGACGACCGACGTAGTGCTTGAGATAGTAGTCGAACTCGGCGGCGAAGGCCGGGTCGGCGCACGCCGCCCGATAGGCGCGCTCCACCTCCAGGATCAGCGGCATCAACGTCTCGGCGACGTAGCGGCCGCCATAGATGCCGAAGTGACCGTGTTCGTCTGGCCCCGCCCGATAGGTGTTCACAGCTTCCATGGGTCGCCCATTCCCGGGATCACGTGCTCGAAAGCGACGATATAAGCCACCTGGAGGCGCCGGACAAAGGTTCTTCTATAACCCCGGCCGAGGCGGCGACAGGTCGGCGCCTCGGATTGCCGCGGCGATCTTCAGCAACGCCCGGATTTTCGCCGGGTTCTTGACCCCCGGCCGGTCCTCGACACCCGAGGAGACGTCGACCGCGGGCGCGCCGCTGGCACGCACCGCCTCCGCGATATTTCCCGCGTCGATGCCCCCGGCCAGCAACCACGGCAGCCGCCATCCCCTGTCCCTGACCAGCGACCAGTCGAAAGCCTGGGCGTTTCCACCAGGGCGGGTCGCGCCCATTGGCGGCCGGGCATCGAACAGAAGCATGTCGGCCGCGTCCTCGTAGGCCCGCGCCGGGACGAGATCGTCGGCGCCGGCGATCGGCACCGCCTTGATCACCGGAAGACCGTATCGCGCCTTGACCTGGGCCACCCGTTCCGGCGATTCCGCGCCATGGAATTGCACCATCTCCAGGGCGACGCTTGCGAGCACCTCCTCCAGCAGCGCGTCGTCGGCATCGATGAACAGGCCGACCCGGGTCGGCCCGGTCGGCGCCGAGGCCAGAAGGGCCGCCGCCCGAGACGGGGTCAGTGAGCGTGGTGACGGCGGAAAAAAGACGAACCCGATGTAGCGAGCCCCCCCTTCGACCGCGGCTGTCACCGCCTCGGGCGTGCTCAGCCCACAAATCTTGACGTCAACCGGCATCAGTGAACGCGGTGATCTCCTCGCCGATCCGCCGCGCCGCCTCGGCGGGATTGGCGGCGGTGGTGATCGGGCGCCCAATCACCAGATAATCGGCGCCGAGCGCGACCGCATCCGCGGGAGTGACGATACGTTTCTGATCGCCGGCGGCGGCCCAACTCGGGCGGATGCCCGGAACGACAAGCTTGAAATCCCTGCCACAAGCGCCGCGCAACGCCACCACCTCCTCCGCCGAGCAGACCACCCCGTCGAGGCCGCAATCCTTGGCCAGCACCGCCAGCCGCACCACTTGGTCGCGCACCGTCCCGAAAATGCCGACCGAGGCCAGGTCCGCGGTCACCAGCGACGTCAACACCGTCACCGCGAGAACCATCGGCCGTTTCGCGCCCGCTTCGGCCGCGGCGTCGGCGGCCGCACGCATCATCGCCGCCCCGCCGAGGGCGTGAACGTTGAGCATGAACGGATCGAGGGGCAGCGCCGCGCGAACCGCGCCGGCCACCGTGCTCGGAATGTCGTGGTACTTGAGGTCGAGAAACATCGGCAGACCGACATCGACGATCCGCCGCGCGCCGGCCGGACCGTTGGCGGTGAAGAACTCCTTGCCCAACTTGATGGCGCCGACCAAGCCCTCGAGCGCGGCCGCCATCGCCAGCGCCCGCTCCACATCGGTCGTGTCCAACGCAACGACGATACGGTCCGACGGGTTACTCATCGACGCCGCCCGCCAGACCGGCGCCGCGCCGTCGGTTCAGGCCGCGCCGCCGGTTCAGGCCGTATTGGGGCGGTTCAGGCCGCATTGGCGGGAAGAAGAGGAATCGTCGCCTGTTTTTCAGCGCTTTCCAGTTTCCTCAGCCTTTCGCGCACGATCGCCGTTTCGCGCCGCTCCGACTCCACCCGCCGCGCATAGTCCCGCGCCCGCTGTCGCGCCTTTCCGGCGTGAAGCCAGGCGATCAAGCCGCCCCAAATGAAGCCGACGAAAACCCCGACCAACGCGATCGCGAACAACGGCATCGCGATCGTGTAAACGAACAGGTCGACGTCCACCATCTGGGTGTTGACCACCGCGAACACGAGAACGGCCAGAGAGATCGGTAGAACGACGATCCAGAAAAAGATTTTCATAGCAACCTCAGTGACCTCCGCCCTGTAATGGATCCGTTGATTCAGCGGCCCGCGTTGATTTTCTCGCGCAGTTCCTTGCCGGTCTTGAAGTACGGAATATGCTTGGCCGACACGTTCACCGCCTCGCCGGTCCGCGGATTACGGCCGGTCCGCGCCCC
>JAUXFS010000342.1 GCA_030622775.1 Rhodospirillales bacterium
CCCGCGCCGTGCAGGCGGAGCAGCGGATTGATCAGCTTGAGATCGTCGTTCTCGAGGATGCCGTTCCGGATGACGAAGGTTCCGGACCATTCGGCGAAATCCGTCTTCTGGGCCTTATATGCTCCGGGATCGAGAAAAGCCGTGGTGGCGTTGCGAACCATCGCCGCGAGATTGATGCCGTGGATGGCGCCGTCGGAAAATTTCACCGCGCCGCTGCCTTTCAACGCCTGGACCATCTCGCGCTCGGTCCGCCCCCGGGTGGTCATCGCCATCTCCGCCTCGGCGGTGCCCTCCAGCCGGTCGAAGCCCGCCGCGTCGGCGAGCAGCGGCCTCGCCTGGACGCCGCTGAACTCGAAGGACTTCTTGACCGTCGGCACCGGGCCGCTGCCGTCCACCGCGACCCGCGCGCGCCCGCTTCCGCCGTAGAGCTCGAGCCTGCTCAGATCGACGATTAGCGCGCCGTCCTTCAGCGTCACCTTCAGCGCGCTGCGGCCGATCTTGATCTCCTGGATGCGGATCGCTTCCGCGCTGAAGGCGAGTTCCGCGTTCACCGCATCGAGGGCGGAGAGATCGATCGGATCGTCGCTCCAATCCCCCGGCCCCTGCTTGGCGCCCGCCTTCGGCTTTTCGGACGCCTGCTTCCCATCCTTGCCGCCAAGATAAGGGTTGAGGTCGAGGGTATCCACGTCGAGCCTCGCCCGTATGTCGGGCTTGGCGCCGCCGGTATCGACCGAAACCTCCCCCTTGCCGCGGATTTCGTCGAGGACGATCTCGGCGTCGGTAAACGACACCTTCGGCCCGCTCAACGCCAGCACGCCCTTGAGGTTGAACGGCCCGAGGCCCGAGCCCCCGATCTCCAGCGGATTGCCGGTCCACGCCGCGAGCTTGCGCAGCGACGGCACGTCGAGGGTGACGTCGCCCTCCACCCGCAAGGGCTCGGCATGGGTCACCTGGCCCTCGTAGGACAGCGTTACCGGCTTGGAAGAGACCTTCAGCGCAACCGGCGTGGTCATTCCCTGGATCAGCTTTCGCGGGTTCTCCACGCCAAGGTCGACGTCGATCTCCTCGCCGTTCCAGGTCAGTTCCCCGTCGGCCTTCAGTGGATCGTCGAGATCGGGAAGCGAGACCGTCATGTCGACGGCGGTAATCTCGAATCGCTCCTGCTTGGCCCCGTCCAGATAGCGCACCGTGCCGTTGACCAGACGGATGTCGCCGAGATGCAACTCCGGCAGTCTCGGCGCCCCTCCTTTGGCGGTCGTTTCCTTCTCTTGCTCTTTCGCTTCAGCCGGCGCGGCTGTCTCGAAGCTCCAGTTGGGCCGCCCCTGTTCGTCGACCTCCAGGTTGATGACCGGATCGACCAGCACGAAGCGATCCACCTCGACCTCGCCCGACAGCAACGGAAGGATCTTCAGCGAGACCTCCAGCCGGGAGAGCTTGGCCATGTCCGGGGTCGACGCCCAAGATGCGTTGGCGAAAGCGACGTCGTTGACCTCGACCGCGAGGCTCGGAAACAACGAAAGCTTGATCTCGCCGCCGATCCTGAGATCGCGGCCGGTGGCGGCCCGCACCTGCCGGACGGCCTGCTCCTTGTAGGTATCCAACGGCACCAGTGTCGGCACGACGACCACAGCCGCGATCAGCAGGACGGCAAGCGCGGCCATGACGACAAGCAGCTTCTTCATTTCGCAGCCCTCTCAAATCGGCAAAGGTCCGATCAACCCTCGCCAAAGACCTTGTTCAAGATTTCGGTGGACCACTCGCTACGCGGCGCATCGTTGCCCGCGACCCAACCATTGTTACCGTAGTCGCAAGATAATTCTACCATTCGGCGACTTGGCGCCGGCAATGGAAGGCGGGTGAGCACCGTGGGCGGGCCGCACCGACCCGCCCGTTTCGGTGCTACTCGGCGGCCGCCCGACCGGCCATGTGAACCGTTCTCTGCGGAAACGGAATGGAGATCCCCGCCGCGTCCAATGCTTCCTTGAACGCCTTGGTGAGATCGAACTTGACCGCCCAGTAATCACTGCCGGCGCTCCAGACGCGAACGATGATGTTGACCGAGCTGTCCGCCAGTTCGCCGACCACGATCGTCGGCTCCGGATCCTTGAGACAACGGGAATCCTTGGCGATGACGCCCTTGATGGCGTCGAAAGCCTTGTTGATATCGTCGCCGTAGTCGATGCCGACGAGGAAATCGACGCGGCGGGTCTCGTGGAAACTGTAGTTGGTCACCGACGAGCCCCAGATCTGTCCGTTGGGGATCAGGATCTGGACGTTGTCGGGCGTGGCCAATTCGGTGACGAACAGGTCGATGGCCTTGACGGTGCCGGCCTTTCCCCCGGCCTCGACGTATTGCCCGACCTTGAATGGGCGGAACAACAGAAGCATGACGCCCGCCGCCAGGTTGCTCAACGTCCCCTGCAGGGCGAGACCGACGGCCAGGCCGGCGGCGCCGAAGATGGCGATCAGGCTCGCCGTCTGGACGCCGAACTGGGCGAGCACCGCCAGGACGACGAAGATCAGGATGACGTAGCGGACCAGGCTCGCCAGGAACTGGCGGAGCGTCACGTCCATCTTCTCGATCTTGCTCAGGGCCCGGTCGACCGCCCGCCGCACCGAGCCGGCGACGATCCAGCCGACGACCAGGATGATCAGGCCGCCGATCACGCTCAGCCCGTAGGTGGTGACGAACGCGGTGATCTCCTCGCGAGCGCCCTCGATCCATGTCAGAGCATTTTCCATCGATTACCTCCTCCGCTTGCGCAATGTTGCGCTTGAACCCTTTTCTCCTCCACCCGCGGCAACGGGCAGAGGGGGTTTTGCCCCATATTCGCGTTTCCGTCCAACTTTTCCAGTCGCGCAAACAGCATCCGCGGATCCGCAACCGCCGATCCCTTGGCTATCCGCCGTCGCCGGCGCAGCGGAAGCCGACCATGTCGAGGCCGATGTCGGGCGGGTTGCCGTGCCGGTACGAGACGCGCAGGCAGTAAGGGTTGTTGCCCCAGCCGCCGCCGCGCAGCGCCACCTCCCCGGGTCGTCCGGGAAATGCGCTCGCCGTCCACTCCCAGACGTTGCCGGCCATGTCCATCGGACCGAACGGCGAGGCGCCGGCGGGAAAGCGGCCGACCGGCGCGGTTCGCAGATAGCCGTCCGCCGCGTCGGGGGCGCAGCACGCCACGGTGCCGAAGTTCGCCCGCCGGAAGCCATCCGCCTCCGGCGGCTCGTCACCCCAGGGATAGCGTCGGCCGTCGCCGCCCCTTGCCGCGTACTCCCATTCCTCCTCCGACGGCAGCCGAAACCCCGCCCACGCGCAGAACGCTTGCGCATCCCCAGCCGAAACCTGGACCACCGGATGCTCCGCCTTGCCGGCGATGTCGCTTGCCGGCCCGAACGGATGGCGCCAGTCGGCCCCGGCGACCCGCCGCCAGCGGTCGGTCCACACGTAGCCCCGTCCCGATCGCTCGGGATCGGTCCGGTGACCGGTCGCCGCGACGAACGCGGCGAACCGATCATTGGTCACCTCGGTCCGCATCAGCCGAAAACCGACGACATCGACGGTCCTCGGCGCCTCGTCCGCCTCGCCGCCGGCATCGCCCATGACGAAGCTGCCGCCGGGAATATCGACGAGCCCGAGGCCGGGCGCGTCAGTGGGTTCCGCGGCGAGAAAGCCAACCGGCAAAACCATCGACAGAGCGACAACCAAGAACC
>JAUXFS010000422.1 GCA_030622775.1 Rhodospirillales bacterium
AGTTCGACTTCCTGATCGCCATGGACTGGCTCAACGTCGATCGTTTCGTCGCCGAAACGCCGCTCGACGGAAACAGCCTGGTGGTCGGCGATCCCGGAGAACGCGCGGGGGCGGAGCCGCCCGCCGCCATGGTCGCTTCCGGTGCGCGGATGGCGGAAGTGCCGATGAAGGCACTGGCCAAGCAGATCCCCGACGGCCGGCCGAACATGATCGCGCTGGGCCTCGCCCTCGGATTGCTCGGGCTGCCGGAGAGCTTCGTCGCCGACGTGCTCGAGCAACGGCTGGCCAAAAAGGGCAAGGGGACGCTGGCGGCGAGCCGCGCGGGCATAGCGGCCGGCATCGCCCAGGCGCAGGGGCTCGACTGGACCGTGACGCTGTCCGCTCCCGACGGCGGCCGCGGCGAACGCTGGCTGCTGGCCGGAAACGAGGCCGCCGGCTTGGGCGCGGTGCTGGGCGGGGTCCGCTTCGCCGCGGCGTATCCGATCACGCCGGCGACCGAGGTGCTGGAATGGCTGTCGCCGGCGCTCCACAAGGTCGGCGGGGTGCTGGTCCAGGCCGAGGACGAGATCGCCTCGATCAACATGATCATCGGCGCCTCGTTCGGCGGCACCCCGGCGGTGACCGCGACCTCGGGCCCCGGCCTGTCGTTGATGATCGAGGCCCTCGGCCTGGCGACCGCCTCGGAGACGCCGATCGTCATCGTCAACGTCATGCGCGGCGGACCGTCCACCGGCATCCCCACCAAGTCCGAGCAGTCGGACCTCAACATCGCCGTCTACGGCGCCCACGGCGACGCGCCCAGGATCGTGGTGGCGCCGTTGTCGATCGGCGACTGCCTGTTCACGACCCAGTGGGCGACCCATCTCGCCGACGCCATGCAGGTTCCGGCGATCGTGCTCTCCGACCAGTTCCTCGGCCAGACCCGCGCCGCCATCGACCGCCCGCCCGATACCCCGTTCGTCGCCGTGCGCACCCGGGCCGCGACGCCGGAAGCCGGCTACCTGCGCTACGCGCTGACCGACGACGGCGTCTCGCCGATGGCGTTTCCCGGCACCCCGGGCGGCCGCTACACCGCCGACGGCCTGACCCACGACCAGCGCGGCCTGCCGTCGAGCCGGGCCGAGGACCACATCGCCCAACTCGACAAGCGCCGCGACAAGATCGAACAGTTCGACTACGCCGACCATTGGGCCGAGGTCGAGGGCAGCGGCGACGTCGCCATCGTCACCTGGGGCTCGCTCGCCGGCGCCGCCCGCGAGGCGATCGCCCGGGCCGCCGCCGACGGTGTCCATGTCCGGCTGGTGGCGATGCGGCTGATCTCGCCGGCGCAACCGGACCGGCTGGCCACGGCGCTGGACGGCGTCTCCCAGGTGCTGGTCCTCGAGCAGTCCCACTCCGGCCAGTTCTTCCGCTACCTCCGGGCATTCTACGACCTGCCCGGCGAGGTGCGAACCTTCCACCGCCCGGGTCCGTTGCCGATGCGCCCGGGCGAGATCCATGCCCGGCTGATCGAAGGGAGCGCCCGATGACCACCGCCACCGCGACCCCCGCCGCGCCCGCGCCCAAGGCCAGCGACTACAAGTCCGACGTCAAGCCGGTGTGGTGCCCGGGCTGCGGCCACACCCACGTCTTGCTGTCGTTCACCAAGGCCCTCGCCCAACTGCGGCTGCCGGCCGAGCGGGTGGCGGTGATCTCCGGCATCGGCTGCTCGTCGCGGATCCCGGCCTACACCGAGGCCTACGGCTCCCACGGCGTCCACGGCCGCGCCCTGGCCTTGGGCGCCGGCCTCAAGCTGTCGCGTCCCGACCTCGACGTGTTCGTGATCAGCGGCGACGGCGACGCCTTCTCGATCGGCGGCAACCATTTCCTCCACGCCTGCCGGCGCAACGTCGACATCACCTGCATCGTCATGGACAACCGGGTCTACGGCATGACCAAAGGCCAGCCGTCGCCGACCACCGAGCCCGACTGGGACAGCGCCCTGTCGCCGGGCGGTACCGGGCTCAGACCCTTCCACCCGCTGGTCATCGCGCTCGCGTCGGGCGCCAACTTCGTCGCCCGCGGCTTCTCCGGCAACCCCAACGAGACCACCCGGCTGATCGTCGAGGCGGCGCGCCACCCCGGCTTCTCGTTCGTCGAGGTCCTCAGCCCCTGCGTCACCTTCCGCCCCGACGAGAAGGAGTGGAAGAACATGTTCGAGCCGGCGCCGGTGGAGCCGACCGACGATCCGTCCCGCGCCGCCCGGCGGATCATGAGCGACACCGGCTTCCTCTCCGGCATCCTCTACCGCGGCAACCGCAAACCCTACCAGCCGGAGATCGGCCGGCCGAGCTGCGAGCCGGCGGACCTGCAACGGGAGTTCGTGCTGTGACCACCGACCGCCCCGACACCCCCGACGCCGCCGAAACCACCAGCCAGGGCCCCGCCCAGAGCCCGGTCGCCGGCGCCGCCGAGCTGCTCGCCCACGCCCACCGGATCGAGGCCGACGCGGCCGAGCGCTACGGCGTGCTCGCCGAGCAGATGGAGACCCACAACAACCCCGACGTCGCCCGGCTGTTCCGCAAGCTCGAATGGATCGAGGGCCTCCACGCCGACAAGATCCTCGGGCGCGCCGCCGACACCCCGCTGCCGGCGCTCGGCCCGTGGGAGGGCAAGTGGCCCGGCGACGACAGCCCCGAAGCGGTCGACCTCGGCGAGGCGCACTACCTGATGACCCCGTGGCAGGCGCTGCAGATGGCGCTCAAGGCCGAACAAAGCGCCTTCGCCTTCTACGACCGCCTCGCCCAAACCGCCACCGACGCGCAGGTCAAGCAACTCGCCACCGAATTCGCCGAGGAGGAACGCGAGCACGTCGAGCTGGTGCTCAAGGAACTCGAAAAATACCCGCCCCCCGACGAAACCTGGTCCGAAGACCCCGACCCGGCCGGCTCGCCGGAGTGACCCGCCTTCGCCGAGGCTTCGGCGGGCGAGCCCTTGCACTTGCCGGCGAGCTCATACCAACGGTCATTGGCTCGCCCCTGGACGCAATGCGCCATTCCCTCGGGCGCCGGGCGCGAACCTCCGTCCGCTCGGCTCTCCTCGCGGCGCTGATCTCGGGATGGTCCGGCACGAACGCCCATAGCTGGACTCGCCCTGTTCGAGAA
>JAUXFS010000355.1 GCA_030622775.1 Rhodospirillales bacterium
CTTTCTTCGCAATGCACAATTTGGTACCGTGCTGGTTTCAGACATGCCGAAGAGTGGCTTTTTCCGGGCGTTTCGCAGGATTTTGCGCGGGCTCGAAGGAAAGCGGGGAAGGGAACAAATGGCCGAAAAGTTAGCAACCGCACAAGAAACTCCGGCGATTCGCCGCGACAAGCCCTGGCTCATCCGTACCTATTCCGGGTACGCCTCGGCGCGGGAGTCGAACGCGCTCTATCGCAAAAACCTGGCGCGCGGCCAAACCGGGCTGTCGATCGCTTTCGATCTGCCGACCCAGACCGGCTACGACTCCGATCACGTTCTTGCCCACGGCGAGGTCGGCAAGGTCGGTGTTCCGGTCTGCCATCTCGGGGACATGCAGACCCTGCTGGAAGGCATTCCCCTCGATCGCATGAACACGTCGATGACCATCAATGCGCCGGCGGCGTGGCTGCTGTCGCTGTACATCGCCGCGGCCGACCGCCAGGGGGTGGCGCGGTCGTCGCTGTCGGGAACCATCCAGAACGACATCATCAAGGAATACCTCTCCCGCGGCACCTACATCTTTCCGCCCGCCCCCTCCATGCGGCTGACGTCCGACGTGATCGCGTTCACCTACCGGGAAGTACCGAAGTGGAACCCGATCAATGTCTGTTCCTATCACCTCCAGGAGGCCGGTGCGACGCCGGAGCAGGAACTCGCGTTCGCCCTGGCCACGTCGTTGGCGGTGCTCGACACCGTCAAGGCCTCCGGCCAGGTCCCCGACGCGGATTTCCCCAAGGTCGTCGGGCGGATCAGCTTCTTCTGCAACGCCGGAATCCGGTTTTTGACCGAGCTGTGCAAGCTGCGGGCCTTCACCGATCTATGGGACGAGATCACCGAGGAGCGCTATGGGGTGGAGGACCCGAGATACCGGCGCTTCCGCTACGGTGTCCAGGTCAATTCCCTCGGCCTCACCGAGCAGCAGCCGGAGAACAACGTCTATCGCATTCTGCTGGAGATGCTGGCGGTGGTGCTGTCGAAGGGCGCCCGCGCCCGCGCCGTGCAGTTGCCGGCGTGGAACGAGGCCCTGGGCCTGCCCCGGCCGTGGGACCAGCAATGGTCGCTGAGGCTGCAGCAGATCGTCGCCTACGAGACCGACCTGCTCGAGTACGACGACATCTTCGACGGCTCGCCGGTGATCGCGGAGAAGGTCGAGCAACTGAAGTATCAGGCGCGCGGGGAACTCGCCCGCATCGACGAGATGGGCGGCGCCGTTACGGCCGTCGAGTCGAGCTACATGAAGCAGCGGCTGGTGGAGTCCAACGCCAAGCGGCTGGGCGCCATCGAATCCGGGGAGCAGGTCGTCATCGGCGTCAACAAGTTCGTCGAGGCCGAACCGTCGCCGCTGACCGCCACCGAGGAGAGCGTCATGACCGTCGATCCGCGGGCGGAGGCCGAGCAGATCGCCGGCCTCCAGGCGTGGCGCGAAAACCGGGATTCGGCCGGGGTCAAGGCGGCGTTGGACGATCTCGCCGCCGCCGCGAAGGAAGGGCGGAACATCATGGAACCATCGATCGCGTGCGCCCTGGCCGGGGTGACCACCGGCGAGTGGTCGGGGACGCTCCGCGAGATTTTCGGCGAATTTCGCGCTCCCACCGGCGTCGGCCAAGCGGCGGCGACCGCCAACGTGGAGCGCCTGGCGACGGTGCGTTCCCGGGTTCAGGCGCTGACCGACAAGCTTGGCCGGCGGATCAAGATGCTGGTCGGCAAGCCGGGACTGGACGGTCATTCCAACGGCGCCGAGCAGATCGCGCTCCGGGCCCGCGATGCCGGGTTCGAGGTGGTCTACGAGGGCATCAGGCTCACCCCCGAGCAGATCGTCACCGCGGCGCTGGAGGAAGGGGTGCACGTGGTCGGGTTGTCGATCCTGTCCGGCTCCCACGTACCGCTGGTCACCGAGATCATGGAGCGGATGCGCGAGGCCGAGCTCGAGGACGTGCCGGTGGTCGTCGGCGGCATCATCCCGCCGGAAGACGCCGATACCCTGCTCGCCGTCGGTGTTTCCCGGGTTTACACGCCGAAGGACTTCGACCTCAACGCGATCATCGGCGAGATCATCGACATCGTCGAGGCGAAAGAAGCGGCGTAGGGACAAAGCGGCCGCCGTTCCGCCGGCGTGTCCCGCCTTCTTTCGAGGAGTGGTTGAAGGCAGGGGCCGAGCGCCGGCGCGCGTCAGCACCCGACCGGGCGCGTGGCCCGCCGCAGCCATGTCGCGGTTCTCTTGTCCACCAGAGGCGTCAGCGTCTCCCGCACCCTGGCGTGGTAGGCGTCGAGCCAAGCCGCTTCCTTCCCGGTCAGCAGCTCGGGGGCGACCAAAGCCAGATCTATCGGCGCGAGCGTCAGGGTCTCGAAACCGAAAAGCTCCTTCTCGGCGTCCTCCGGCGGTTCCATGGGGGTTACCGCCACCAGGTTTTCGATGCGGATGCCGTAGGCGCCGGTCTTGTAGTAGCCGGGCTCGTTGGAGACGACCATGCCCGGCCGCAAGGCGACCCGGTTGGCGAGCTTGGAGATCCGTTGCGGTCCTTCGTGAACGCCCAGGTAGTTGCCGACGCCATGGCCGGTGCCGTGATCGTAGTCGAGGCCGACCTCCCACAATGCCAGCCGCGCCAGGGTATCGAGCTGCGGGCCCGTCGTTCCTTTCGGAAAGCGGGTGGTGGCCAGGGCGATATGGCCCTTCAGCACCCGGGTGAAGCGGGCGCGCATCTCCTCGGTCGGCGCGCCGATCGCCACCGTCCGGGTGACGTCGGTGGTGCCGTCCAGGTACTGGCCGCCGGAGTCGAGCAGGTAGAGCGAACCCGTCTCCAGGATTCGGTCGGTTTCGGGGCTTGGCCGGTAGTGGACGACGGCGCCGTTACTCGCGGACGCGGAGATCGTCGGGAAACTCGGTCCACGGAAGTTTTCGTTGTCGCGGCGGAAGGCCTCGAGCCGCTCGGCGGCTGAAATTTCGCTGAGAGTGCCGTTTGGCGCCTCGCGGGCGAGCCACGCCAGAAACCGGCTCAACGCCGCGCCGTCGCGCCGATGGGTGGCGCGAATGCCTTCGAGCTCCACCGTATTCTTGACCGCTTTCGCCAAGGCACAGGGATCGGGATCCGAGACGATCCCCGCCCCGGCCGTTCGCAGCCGCCCGGCGACCCAGTCGGGGGTCCCGTCCGGATCGATGCGCACGGTCTTCTTGTCCGCGCCGAGCCGATCGAGAGCCGGCCCCAAGCCTTCCATCGCGGCAACCGACACCTGTTCACCCAGGTGTTCGCGGAGACCGGGCGTCAGCTTGCGGGGGTCGATGAACAACTCGACGGAAGCATCGGCGTGGAGCACCGCGAAGGCGAGGGCCAAGGGGGCGTACGGCACGTCGCCGCCGCGGATGTTCAACAGCCAGGCGATCGAGTCGGGCGCGGACAGAACCACGGCGTCCTGCCTGCGTTCGAACAAGGCCTCGGCGGCCTGATTGCGCTTTTCGGCCGACGACGAACCGGCGAACGCCTCGCTGTGAGCGACGACCGGGGCGATCGGCGGCGGTGGCCGACCGGTCCAGATCGCGTCGACCGGATTGCCGGTGACCGGC
>JAUXFS010000073.1 GCA_030622775.1 Rhodospirillales bacterium
GGCTTTTTCGCGATCGGCCATTCGTCGATGATCTGATAGTTGAACACCCGCTCGACGTCGGGCCGTATGAAGAACTCGGCGGCGAACCGGGGAAGATATTTGGCTTTCACGGCCTCGCTGACGGCGTTCTTGTCCGCGGTTCTGTATCCGAATTCCGTCACCCAGATCCGGTATTCCGGTGTCAGGATTCGCGCGTCCCGGATGCGGGAGTCCAAGCGATAGCTTGGCAAGCGCCCGCCGGTGTAGTTGTGCAGGCACCCCCTGTCCGTTCGATCGGAGATGTTCCCCACGGCCCGGTAGTCCTGTTCTCGGCGGCGCCAGATCGACGGCGCCACCACCGGCTTGTCGGCGATCTCGGGATCTTCCTTGATGCGCCTGTACATGGCGTGCATGAAGGTCTTGAGCTGGCTATGCCAATCCCGGTTTCCCTGTTCTTTTCCTTGTGAGTTGTACTCGTTGGGCCCCTCGTACGAGAGGATGGCGTTCACGCCGACCCTCTTGGTGAGGGAGACCATGCGATCGATCGCGTTCGGATCCAACGCGACTTCATTCTTTCTGAATTTCTTCTTTTTCTCCGTGTTCACCTCAAAGGCTCGGCTGTCGATACGGAGGTTGAATCGGGTGCCGTACCGTGCGTGCATGTCGCGAACGCGCGCGACGCCGAGATCGTCGTGAATGGTGGCGCGGACGTAGCGAAAGCCGGCCTCTGCGATCGCCGCGCTGATGATGGACCATCCCTGGTCGTTCAGAACCCCCTTACGGCGGTTGACATGGGTGACCACGCCCAGGGAATCGACGAAATCGTAGGCTTTCTGTGCCGAGACAAGCTTCGCCTCGACCTGCGGCGTCAACAGTAAGATACCGACTACAGCAATGGGAATCCGCTGAAAACTTTTAGAAATCGCCGATGTTCTAAAGTTCCATCCCCGTCTCTTCACCGAAGTTGTCTCTTGGAATACGTGGAACTTTGGACCTCACCCGTACACACACCGCCCTCCAGGGGTTTCCATTCTCCTTGAAAACTGTCGTTCCTGCGACCGTCCGCCACGGCTCCGAGATCAACGCGATCCGCCACGGATCCAAACAACTCTGGATTGGCTCACGCGATTATGGCCTCATCGGAGGCCGACGAAGTCCTCGATCACGATCGGAGCGGGGCCACAGCCCCGCCAAATAAGTAAGCCGATCGGTTGTTCCCGGTTAGGCGATGAGGACCACGTCGCCCTCCTCGAGACCGACGAACCCCTCCAACACGATCGTTCCGCCGCCGAGCGACGTCAGGTCGATTTCGGTGTCGACGCCGTTGAGGAGAACCTCGACGAAGTCGCTCAACTCGGCGAATTCGTCCAAAGCGGCACCGAAACCGGAGATCTTGAGCTTGTCGTGCTCGGTCGGGTTGAAGTCCTTGATCACATCATCGCCGAAGTCGCCGGAGAACTGGAAGGTGTCCGCCCCCGTTCCGCCCCACAGCTTGTCGTCGCCGGTCCCGCCATCGAGCAGGTCGTCGCCTTGACCACCTTTCAGCTTGTCGTTTCCGACGCCGCCCTTGAGCACGTCGTTGCCCCAGTTGCCCCACAGGTTGTCATTACCTTGGCCACCGTTGAGCATATCGTCACCGAAGTTGCCTGATAGGGTGTCGCGTCCACGGCCTCCCCAGAGCTTGTCATTGCCATCATCGCCTCTTATCGAATCATTGCCACCGTTGCCCCCAATCTTGTCGTTGCCGAGCCCGCCATCGATCGTGTCGCGTCCCTTGCCACCCCTCAGTTCATCGGCCCCGTCAAGGCCCCACATCTGGTCGTCCAAGGGCGTGCCGACCAGGACATTGTCCGCGTTATCCCCGACCTGCATCGGGAACGAGTCGAGGTCCGAGACTTCAACATCCGATGAATAGAGGTCCGGAATGCGCTCGCTTCGGTACATGGTGACGCGATAGTCCGCGCTCGAGATCTCGAGATCGAACACCTTTTCCGGCGTGTCACCCGGCGTAACTTCGATGATGCGGGCATGGTTTTGCTGTTTGCCGAGAGCCTCGCTCGAATCGCCGTCGACAAAATTGGTCCCGCCGAACGTCACCAGCACATTACGCGTTGTCGCGAGCTCGTCGGCATCGCCGACAAACGACGCATAAATCTGTGGATCGGTAGGCAGATACTCCCATATCTGGGAGACCGTCATGTTCACCTCGTCGATCGAATATATGACGGCACGGCTATAGTTTTCCTCGTCCTCCACGGGTACGATTCCGTCGTAAGGACTGGCT
Organism: Rhodospirillales bacterium; assembly: GCA_030622775.1. Classification (GTDB taxonomy): domain Bacteria; phylum Pseudomonadota; class Alphaproteobacteria; order Rhodospirillales; family Defluviicoccaceae; genus JAUXFS01. The sequence continues at coordinate 2,264 of JAUXFS010000073.1, forward strand.
TTTTTATTGCCGTTGTCGAAAAGAAGAAGATCGCCGTTCTGGGTCAACATCGGCGCGTGCTGATGATACTGCCATGCGAAGTTATCACCGAGGGGATCCAGCAGATATTGCTGATAGTCCGGTCCCCAATTTTCGTGAGTGCCGAGAATCCATTCGAGTTCGCCGGCCCTTGTAAAACTAATGACCGCGTCCTGATGTCGAATCGACACGATTATCGAATCGTCGCTCGGATCCTCCAAATCCTCGCCCGGATCCATGATCGCGGCGTTGGCGTGAACCCAATCCAGTGCCCCGTCGGTGTTGCGTGCCGGAGTCCATGCGCTGTACCCGACCCGCGTCGTATCGATGATGTCGGCAAGATCCCAGGTGTTCAAAATTGTACCGTCGAGCGCGAATTCGATGACCGGTTCGTCGGCGATATTGGTGGGATCGGCTTCCGCCGTGGGGGTGTCGTCGCCCGGCGCGTTCGTTGGATAGCCGTCGACCGATATTACTTTCCGCCCGAGGGTCAGGAGCGTGTCGTCCTCGGTCACGAACATTTCGTGGTGAACGGGCGCGAGATCAAGTTCATCGAGACCGGCGATCTGGCCGTCGATCTGAAGATTTCCCAGAAGGTCACTGATGGCGTATTCGCCTGCCGAACTTGCCCGGTAGATCAGGTCGCCGTCATAGTCGCCGTCGAACTCCTGGTTCGACAACTGCTTGGTATTGCGGGCCTCGAAATCGCCGTACCATACGACGTTGCCTTCGTTATCCACGATGATCGCGTAATCGTTCGTTACGGTTTTGAGATTATTGAGCAAGGTATAGCCCGGCTCCATTTTCGCCGGGTCGCTGGTGATGACCGTAATATCCGGAAAGTCATCGGGCAGCGCAGGAGTGTCCACCGAAAACACCGTCGGCGCGGCGGAGGAGTCACCGTTGACGTCGGTGAAGACGACCTTCACCGTATAGCTCGACTCCGGCCTCATCCCGTAGACGGGCAGGGCATGATCCGTTGAAAATTCCTGAAACGACACCGCCCACTCGGAGGCTCCGTTGCTCACGATCAGAGTGGCCCGGCTGGGATCGCTCGTTTCGAATTCGACGAGCCCGGCCAGCGGCGTCAGGCCGTTCGGATCCCAGGTCAATGTCGGATTAGCGATAAGTGTCGTAGACATCGTTCTTCCCTCTCTCTCCAGTTCAGTTTCTGTTTGTATTTCGGGTCTATCTTCGAGCAGAAGCAGATAATTGAACGGGTAGCGAGCAGCAACGATCGCACCGTTGCACGGAATTCCGATCCAAGGGCCAACTCGATCTCATAACCCCGTCGATTTCACACCGATTACCATTGTATCCGCACCGCCGTCAAACGGACCGCCCGCGGAAACTCGACAATTGTAGCTCCTTCGCCAAAGCCCATCATATGCTGGCTGCTTGCTCCATCGGTGCTATATGTGCACCTTGTTGTTCATTACCGGTTCGTTCATTACCGGACCTCCTAGCACAGTGGTGTAGTGTGCAGGAAATTTCGCCCAAGTCACACCCCCAAACGTGGAAGTTATGGCGCTATTTTTTGCTGATGTCTCTTGCCTCGGCGGGGTGACGGTTCAAGGTCTCGCGATCCTCGCCGCTTTCCGCGACGGAAGTCAGGATCGGGCGTTGACGCCGGGCCGTTTCCCGGGCTTATTCGCCTTTCGCCGGCCCGCCTCGCCGATCCCTCCCGATCGTGGAACCGCCCCGAAATGAAATACGTCGTCATCCCCGTCACGCCGTTCGCGCAGAACTGCACCCTGGTCTGGTGCGAGGAGACGATGCGGGGCGCCGTCATCGATCCCGGCGGCGATGTCGAAACGATCCTCCAGGCAGTCGCCGACAACGGCGTGCGACTGGAAAAGATCATGCTCACCCACGGGCATCTCGATCACGCCGGCGGCACCGCCGATCTGGTCGAGCAACTCGGCCTGCCGATCGAGGGCCCGCACAAGGACGACAAGTTCTGGATCGACGCGATGGCGCAACAGGGCCAGATGTTCGGCGTCCGCCCGCCCCGCGCGTTCACCCCCGACCGCTGGCTGGTCGCCGGCGACACCGTCGATGTCGGCAACCTGACCTTCGATGTCCGCCACTGCCCCGGCCACACCCCTGGCCACGTGATTTTCTTCCACGCCCCTTCACGCCTCGCGCAGGTCGGCGACGTGCTGTTCGCGGGCTCGATCGGCCGCACCGATTTCCCCGGCGGCAGCTACGAGACGCTGATCCGTTCGATCAAGGAGCAGTTGTGGCCGCTTGGCGACGACGTCGAGTTCATCTGCGGCCACGGCCCCAACTCCACCTTCGGCCAGGAACGCCGCACCAACCCGTTCGTGCAGGGCTAATCCGCGGCCTTGCGGGCGCGGCGGGCCTTTTTCTGGATCTTGCGCCAGTTGGCGACGTTGCGGTTGTGCTGCTTGAGGGTGCGGGCGAAGGCGTGGCCGCCGGTGCCGTCGGCGACGAAGAACAGGTCGTCGGTGTCGGCCGGGTGCAGCACCGCCTCGATCGCGGCGCGGCCGGGGTTGGCGATCGGGCCGGGCGGCAGCCCTTCGATCAGGTAGGTGTTGTACGGGCTCGGTTTTTTCAGATCGGCGCGCCGCAGCGGCCGGTCCAACGGCCGGGTCGGCGGCCCCGCCGCGATGGCGAGGCCGAACGCCACCGTCGGGTCCGACTGCAACGGCATCCCCTTGTTCAACCGGTTGACGAACACCGCGGCGACCCGCGGCCGCTCCTCGGCCATGCCGGTCTCCTTCTCGACGATGGAGGCGAGGATCCGCGCCTGTTCCGCTGTCTTCAGCGGCAGGTCGGGAGCGCGGGTGGCCCATAGTTCGGCCAGCGCCTTGTCCATCGCCGCGGCCATTCGCCGGATCAGGTCGGCGCGGCTATCGCCGAACGAGAGGTGGTAGGTTTCCGGAAGCAGCGCCCCCTCCGCCGGCGGCGGCCCGGCCTCGCCTTCGAGACCGCCGGCGGCGGCGACCAGCGCCACCACCTCGGCCGCCAGGAGGCCCTCGGGGATGGTCAGCCGGCGGACCACGGTCCGCCCCTCGGTCAGTCTCGCCACCACCTCGCGGGCGCTGATCCCGGGAACAAAGGCGTATTCGCCGGCGCGCAGGCGTTCGTCGGCCTCGTCGAAGCGGGCGCCGAGGCGGAAGATCAGCGGATCGGCGATGATGCCGGCGTCGGCGAGGCGGGCGGCGATCGCCTTGATGCCGGCGCCCTTGGCAATGGCGACGGTGGTCTCGGCGGAGAGCGGCCCCGGCCGGCGATACTGCTCCCACGCCCACCAGGCGGCTCCGGCGCAAGCGGCGCCGACGGCAAGCAGCAGGGCGGCGACGACGGCGGCGGCAACGACGCGGCCCATGCCGCCAACCGGCCCTAGTTCAACTTCCGAAAGATCAGCGAGGCGTTGGTTCCACCGAAGCCGAACGAGTTGGACAGCACCGTCTCGACCTTGCGCTCCTTGGCCTGGTGCGGCACCAAGTCGATGTCGCAGCCTTCGGAGGGATTGTCGAGGTTGAGGGTGGGCGGCACCACGCCGGTCTCGATCGCCTTGATCGAGAAGATCGCCTCGGCGGCGCCGGCGGCGCCGAGCAGATGCCCGATCGACGACTTGGTCGACGACATCGATACACGGTAGGCGGCATCGCCGAACAGTCGCTTGATCGCGCCGACCTCGATCTCGTCGCCGAGCGGCGTCGACGTGCCGTGGGCGTTGATGTAGTCGATATCGTCGGGTGTCATCCCGGCGCGCCCGAACGCCATGGTCATGCAGCGATAGGCGCCGTCGCCGTTCTCGGAAGGCGCGGTGATGTGGTGGGCGTCGCCGGTAAGCCCGTAGCCGACGATTTCGGCGTAGATGTTGGCGCCGCGCTTCCTGGCGTGCTCGTATTCCTCGAGCACGACGACGCCGGCGCCCTCGCCCATGACGAAGCCGTCCCGGTCCACGTCCCAGGGCCGCGAGGCCTTTTCCGGGGTGTCGTTGAACTTGGTCGAAAGCGCCTTCGCCGCGGCGAACCCGGCGAGGCCGAGCCGGCAGACGGCGGCCTCGCTGCCGCCGGCGATCATCACGTCGGCGTCGTCCCACATGATCAGCCGGGCGGCGTCGCCGAGGGCGTGCGCGCCGGTGGCGCAAGCCGTTACCGCCGAATGGTTCGGTCCCTTGAACCCGTACTTGATCGACACCTGGCCACTCGACAGGTTGATCAGCGTCGCCGGAATGAAGAACGGGCTCAGTCGCCGCGCCTTGCCGCTTTCGACCAGAACCGCGCCCCTGGCGATCTCGGGCAGCCCGCCGATCCCGGAGCCGATCATCACCCCGGTGCGGATGCGCGATTCCTCGTCGTCGGGTTTCCAGCCGGCGTCGGTGATCGCCTGTTCGGCCGCCACCATGGCGTAGACGATGAACGTATCCACGCGCCGCTGTTCCTTCGACGAGAGCCAGTCGTCGGCGTTGAAATTGCCGTCGGCTGTCTCACCCAGCGGCACCTGTCCGGCGATCTTCGCCGGCAGATCCGACACGTCGAAGGACTGGATGGCGCGAATCCCCGATTCGCCATTGATCAGGCGATCCCAGTTGACCTTGACCCCGCAGCCCAATGGCGACACAAGCCCGAGCCCGGTTACGACCACACGTCTCATGATGATCTATCGCTCGACGAAGACAACGCCGATCCCACTCCTTGTCCGATCGACGGCAGGCACTCCGGCCGCCGGCTCGGCTCTACTTCTTTTTGACTTCTTCCTCGATGTGCTTGATCGCGTCCCCGACGGTGAGGATTTTCTCGGCCGCCTCGTCCGGGATCTCGATGCTGAACTCCTCCTCGAACGCCATCACCAGCTCAACGGTATCAAGGCTGTCCGCACCCAGATGCTCGATGAACCCGGCGTCCTCGACCACCTTGGATTCCTCGACACCCAAGTGCTCGACAATGATCTTTTTGACCCGTTCGGCGACGTCTGTCATACCCTATACCCTCGACCAGATTGCATAAATATTGTGGAAATCCCTAAGCTTAACCCGTTCCCCCGCTCGGCAGGACGCCGCGCGCCGCGACAAAAAACGCCGTTACCTAGCACACTTATTCGCCCTTTGCCAATGCGCAACGGATCGAGATTCTTCGATAAACGGCCCATATCTAGTCGATACTAGGCCTATATCATCACCATTCCGCCATTGACATGGACGGTTTGGCCGGTGACGTAAGCGGCCTCTTCGCTGGCCA
>JAUXFS010000142.1 GCA_030622775.1 Rhodospirillales bacterium
GACCGCTTGGCCTCCGACTTATGGCTCGGGTTGCCGAACAATGGGAGGGAATTACCGACCGCCAGGGCCGGGAAAAGCAGAGAGCGATCTACCGTTCGTCGATGGGACTGTCCAAATGATCGCGTTTACGGATCGGACGGCCAACCGTTGGCATGGGTGGGACAAAGTTGAGTGTTGTACCTCGAACCGGTCGACGACAAACATTGAGGGAGCACCATGAGGCAGGTGTTGAAGGTTTTCGTTTTGCTCGTTTGGATCGTGCCCCTCGCATGGGTGGAGACGCTTGGCGCCACGGACAAGCCGTTCGTCATCGGTTTCTCGCAAGCCACGACCACGGAACCGTGGAGGCTCCTTTTCAACAAGGAACTGAGAACCGAGGCGGCCAAGTACCCGGAGATCGAGTTGATCGTCCGCGACGGTCAGGACGACGCCCAGAAACAGTTCGCGGACGTCGAGGAGTTCATCGAACAGCGGGTGGACCTGATCCTCATTTCGCCGAAAGTCGCTGGCGCCCTAACGCCGGTGGTCAACAAGGCGTTCGACATGGGCATACCGATCATCGTTCTCGACCGCGACCTCGCCAACAAGCGCTACACCCAGTTCATCGGCGGAGACAACAAGCTCATCGGCCGCACCGCGGGCCAGTATGCCGTATCCCGCCTCGGCGGCGAGGGAAAGGCCAGCGGCAACTTGGTCGAGATCTGGGGAGGCATGAAGTCGACGCCGGCGCACGATCGGCACGAGGGTTTTGCCGAGGTGATCTCCAAGGAGCCGGGCATCAGGTCCCTTGTCGTCGCCCGGGACGGGGATTGGAAACAGGACCTCGGCTACGAGATCATGGCCGATGCCCTCGAGCGGTTCGACAAGATCGATCTCGTTTACGCCCACAACGATCCGATGGCGTATGGCGCCTATCTGGCGGCGAAGGACGCCGGGCGCGAGAACGGGATCGTATTTCTGGGTATCGACGCCATACCGGCGGAAGGCGTCAGGTGGGTCCACGAGGGGGTGTTGACCGCCACATTCCTCTACATGACCCCAGGGGCCGAGGGTATCCGGCAGGCGATACGGCTGCTCCGCGGCGAGGAAATCCAGCGGAGGGTGACCCTCCCGACGATGACCATCGACAGGTCGAACGCCGAACAGATCCTCCTCCGCCACGGGCTGTTGAGTGACGAAGAGGACGACAAGACCGAGGAGCACTCGAAACTGATTGCCGAGCGCCCCTCGATGCCGGCGAGCCAGTCCGGAGGCGCCCAGTGACCATCAACTTCAACACCCGTCTCTATCTGGCGTTCGCCGCGATCTCCATCATGATCGTGGTCGCGACCGCGCTCGCGATCTTCCGGCTCGAGGGGCTTTGGCGGATCATCGACGTCACCGAGAAGCAAACCTTCCCGGAAACCCTCGCCGCCATGCAGCTTTCGCAGAAGAGCGCTTTGCTCGCCGCCGGCGCGCCCGTCCTGGCGAGAGTCGAGACGCGGGAGAGGTTGAAGTCCGAAGCCGAGCTGTTCGCGAAGATCGTCATGGAAAATCGTGAAAATCTGCTGATCGTCAGCAACGCCGCCGGGGAGAGCACCGCCGAATCCCTCCGCTCGAACCTGGATCAAATGGAGGACATCCAGAACGTTCTGGTGCGCCAAGTGCGCCGGAAAATCGAACTTGCCGAGAAGCGAGCGCGGTCGCTGGAGAGGGCGCTCAAGCTGCAGGGCGACCTGGAGGATACCGTCGGGCCGATCCTCTACGGCACGACTTCGCTGGCCCGATTGCTGGGGCGCCGAACGGTCCGCCGAGCGACCGCCAAGTTGGACGAACGATTGAAGACGGGCTGGGGGAAAGTCGAGGATATCCACCACCTTCAAGCCGAAGGCGGGGCTCTTCAAGCCCTCGCCCTGTTGCTCGATCGGCGCGGCGACGGCAATGTCGGAAAGGTTTTCGTCGAGCGATATTGCGTCTTCGCGAGCCGACTGAACCGGTATGCCGGAAACTGGAAGGCGGAAAGCGGTTCTTTGCACGGCGTCCTGATGCGCCTGCGCACCGCCAGCGCCGCCGCGGTGGAGAAGGGCGATTGCGCCAACCCCGGCAGCGAGGCGTTGCTGGACATGCCCAACTGGGAGTGGAGCTTTACCCTCACCGAAGCCCTCCTCACGCTGAAGCAGGCGACGGATGAGCTTTCCCAGGTCGCGACGCAGCGCTTCCTCGACGAAATCGAACAGGCCTTGCGGAGGACGAGACATGACCTCAATAGCTTCACTTCCGATACCATCGGGGACCTGCAGACGGCGCTCGACATCAAGGCCGAGAGTAGCCTCCTGATCAGCCTTATGACCATGGTCGTGCACGTAAGTTCGGACGCCGCGATCACCCCCCTGCAGAACCGGTTCAAGCGATCCCTCAACGCCTTCCAGCAGGCGGCGTACAGGTTCGACGTCAGCACTCTGGCCAAGCGCAACCCCATCCTTCGCTCCAACGTCGCCCGTATTCACGGGCTGTTCATCGAACTCGCGAACAGGGAAACAGACCTGTTCCGCATTCGCCGGCATGAACTGAGACTCGCCGGGGAGATCGACGAGGCGGTGGAAAAGGCCCGCCTGCTGGCCGCCTCGCTGTCGGCCGAAATCGAGACGCTCGTCGGCGTCGTACAGGCGAATCTCGCCGAGCAAAGCGAACTCGTCACCAGCAATCGGAAGACCGGATGGGTGTTCCTGATCCTCATCTGCGCGGTCGGCCTGATCACCTCCGCCGTCATCGCGGCTCTGACGATCCGGGTATTGGAGAACCGCGAGACCGAGCTCAAACTGGCCAAGGAACAGGCGGAGCAGGCGAACCGGGCGAAGTCCGACTTCCTGTCGATGATGAGCCACGAAATCCGCACCCCGATGAACGGCGTCATCGGCTTGACCGGGCTGCTCCAGGATACCAAGCTCTCCAACAACCAGCGCGATTTGGTCGGAACGATCCGGGAATCGGGCGAGTCCCTTCTGAACATCATCAACGATATCCTCGACTTCTCGAAGCTGGAGGCGGAGCGTCTCGAACTCGAGGACAGCGAGTACGATCTGGCGGCCGTCATACGGGGCGTTGTCGAGATCCTGGCGCCACGCGCCGATGCCGCGGGGCTGGAAATCGGATACTACGTACCCCGGGAACTCCACTGCGTGTGCTTGGGCGATCCGGGGCGCTTGCGCCAGATCCTGATGAATTTGGTGGGCAACGCGGTGAAATTCACCAGCCGGGGTTCGGTTTTCACCGAGGTCTCGCGCACCGGGGACGAAGCATCGCCGCGGCTCCGCATCGTCGTCCGCGACACCGGCATCGGCGTGCCCAAGAAATTGCGCGGCACGCTGTTCGACAGCTTCACCCAGATGGACGCGTCGACCTCGCGCAAGTTCGGCGGCACCGGACTTGGACTGGCGATCTGCAAGCGCCTCGTCGACAGGATGGGGGGCACGATCGGTTTCGACAGCAAAGTCGACGTCGGCAGCACATTCTGGTTCGAAATCCCCTTCCGCAAGGTTTCGGACGAACCGATGGCGAAGGTCGGCGATTTCGCGGGGGCGTTCCGTCGGCTCGAGTTCCTGGTGGTGGACGATAAGGCTCTCAACCTCAAGATCATGGAACGCGTCCTCACCGGTTGGGGGATCGCGGTCAGGGCCGTCGGCAACTCGAATGACGGGTTCCGTGCGCTGAGAGAGGCCCGGTCCGCGCGCCGCCTTCCCGACGCGATCATCCTGGACTATGCCATGCTAGGCGAAAACGGGACCGCCTTCCTTCGCCGCGTCCGCACGGATACCGACTTCAGGGACATTCCGGTCATCGTCGCGTCGTCGGCGCTTTCCGAAGAAACCCATCGCGAACTGGCAGGCTTCAACGTTGCCGCCACCCTGATGAAACCGATCCGCCAGTCGCTCCTGTACAATACCCTCGTTACCGTCCTGCATTTGAAACTGCCGATCGTCGAGCGTGGCGGCGACGCTCTTGATGTCGGCCCGGCGCCCTCCCCGTCGGCGATGGGCCGGCGGCTGAGAATCCTGGTGGCCGAGGACAATTCGGTGAACCAGCGGGTGGCCGTGGGCCTGGTCGAGCGCCTTGGCCACATTGCCGACGTGGCGGCGGACGGCAGGGAGGCGGTCGAGGCGGTGCGCAACCTGCCATACGACCTGATCTTCATGGACGTTCAGATGCCCGATATGGATGGTTTCGAGGCGACCAACGCAATTCGGGCGATGGCGCCCCCGGTCTCCCGCATCCCCATCGTGGCAATGACGGCCAACGCGCTCCAGGGAGACAAGGAAAGGTGCCTTGCCGCGGGAATGGATGGCTACCTGGCGAAACCCGTGGATCCGTCAAAGGTCGACGACGCGATCAATCGGTTCTACCCCCCCTCCCCCGAACCGTTCTCCGTCTCCCCGGCGAACGACGAATGGCGCCGGACGCCCGGCCGTGGCGGGCTCGACATCGCCGGGGCCGACGTCCCCTTGATCGACGAAGAAGGACTCGCGGAATTGACCAGGTTCCTCGGCGCCGGGGAAGTGGCGAACTTGCTGGAAGACTATCTCTCCTACGCGCGCGGGCTGCTCCCGAGGCTCGAGGACTTGTACGCGAAGCAGGATTGGGCGGCCCTGACCTTCGAAGCCCACACGTTCAAGGGAACCTCGGGGAACATGCGTCTGGCCCAACTCAGCGCGCTTTCCCTGGCGCTGGAGACCGCGTGCAAGCAACGGCGGACCGAAGACGTGCCCGCGATCATTTCGATGATGAAGGATCGGTTCGAGATCATCGACGCCCGGCTGGCGCAAGACCGGCGCATCGCCGGCAACGGATGATCCCGAGACCGGCGCTCCACGGCCGCCGCCGGCGGTTCCCGATCGCCATTGCCTTTCCAGGCTGGCGCCCGCTGCGGGACGTCGATCGACGCGAGATCAATATTCGACGCGGCGATGGCGAAGATGCGGTCAGGCACGGCGATCTTTCCGACATCGTGAAGAAAGGCGCCGGAGACCCGGCTCGCCGGGGAGACGCGCCGACCCGTGGCGCCGGGGATCGTCAGGCATGGCGGCAACTTCCATCCGGGCTTTGATCGAGGAGGACCGGAGGTGGAGGAATGCCACCCTCACGACTGAGATAGCTATCGGGGTCCGTCAGTGAGACGGTGTGCCGGCGAATTCTGTTACAAAAAGGGCCGGAGACCGGCAAACTTCAGCAACAGCGATCGGTTGTCATCCGTCGCGACCGATCGAGCACCAACATCAACACGAGGAGATCCCCAATGATCAAACGCACACTCCTGGCCACCACCGCGGCGACTGCCTTCGCCGCCTTGACCTTTGTCGTCTCGCCCGCGTTCGCGGACCAGGGAAATCCGATGGGCGTCCAGATGGCGCAGACCGAAAGCGAAGGCTCGGCCGGTGCGACGGGCGGACAGACGGGGGGGCAAATGCAGGGCCAGATGCAGGACCGCCAGCAGATGCCGGGGCAAATGCAGGGTCGTATGTCGGGCCGGCGGGGCATGCAGGGCGCTCAAGGCGCTGGCGCCGCGTCACCCTGTCCGGGAATGACGGGCGGCCACGGCAAGGGTCAAGGCATGAAGGGCCACGGCAAGGGTGGCGGCATGCATGGCCAAATGCATGGTCAAATGCATGGCGGCACGATGGGTCACGGTAAGGGCGGCGGCATGCATGGCCAAATGCATGGCGGCATGATGGGCGGCATGATGGGCCTGGGCATGGGACCGGGCGGTCCCTTCGCCACCAACAAGGATCTCTCGGCCGAGAACATCACGGACATCATCGAGGGCCACTTCGCGTGGAGGGGCAACAAACGGCTGACGGCGGTCAAGGACATCGTACGTCTC
>JAUXFS010000085.1 GCA_030622775.1 Rhodospirillales bacterium
CGTGGGGCCTGCCACGCGGCGCCGTCCGCTCCTAGCCGGCGGGAAAATCCGATCCCGCCACGGCACTATCCTAATTGTTCACAGGCCCTAACCCGATAGGCAGGTACACGGCGCGCGCAACAGCCTGAAACGAACCAACGGAGAAGACCATGACCTACATCGTCACCGAGAACTGCATCAAATGCAAATTTATGGACTGCATAGAGGTCTGTCCGGTCGATTGCTTCTACGAAGGGGAGAATATGTTGGTCATCCACCCGGACGAATGCATCGACTGCGGTGTATGCGAACCCGAGTGTCCGGCGGAAGCAATCGTCCCCGATACCGAGCCGGATACCGAAAAATGGCTCGAAGTGAATACCAAGTACGCCACCTCATGGCCCAACATAACGAGCAAAAAAGATCCGCCGGCGGACGCCGAAGAATGGAACGGCAAGCCGGGCAAGGAAGAATATTTCAGCCCCAGTCCCGGCGAGGGCACGTGAGCTTGCCGCGGTTGCAATAACGTTCGAGAAAAGACCGTATCTGAGTCTGTATCTTCGCGGGTGATCGTGATATAGTTCTGGACGTTGGTTTTAAGAAGACCAACTTCGGTTGTCCGGGGGAGTTTCTACGATTCCGTGCCCAATGGGGCGACAGCCGCAAACAGATCGAAGGGTTTGAACGTTCCGCCTGTTGATGCAGGCGGAAACGGATATGGTTGGTTTGTGTGCTAGGATGAGCGCCGTCGGACCCAAAATAAAGAGCGCTTGAGTGGAGAGAGAATAAGAGGCATGCGACAGGAATTCGCTTTTGATGCTGGTGACTACGTAGTCTATCCCACCCATGGGGTCGGCAAGGTACTGGGCGTCGAGACCCGTGAAATCGCCGGCCAGGAACTGCAGCTTTTCGTTATTACCTTCGATCGCGACCGCATGACGTTGCGGGTTCCGGTTGCCAAGGCGGCAACCGCGGGACTTCGCAGGCTGAGCACGCGCAAGGTGATGGAAAGTGCGCTGACCACGCTCAAGGGCCGCGCACGGGTCAAGCGCACGATGTGGAGCCGCCGGGCTCAGGAGTACGAGGCCAAGATCAACTCCGGAGATCCGGTCTCCATCGCCGAGGTGGTGCGCGATCTGCACCCCAATGTCGGCCAGCCGGACCAGTCCTTCAGCGAGCGCCAGATCTACGAATCGGCATTCGACCGCTTGGTCTGTGAAGTAGCCGCCCTGGAAAGTATCGACAAGGACAAGGCTACCGAGAAGCTCTCAGATATTCTGAATGCCACTTGACCGCCGCGGGGTCGCTGCCGCTTGGCGTCGTGACGATGCTGCTCCCGCCGACGAGGTTCGCCCGAGGATGCCGGAGCAGACTATATTCGCAACGCTGGCGGCGGGTCGCCGCAACTGGGCCGTGGCTTCGGTGCACGGCGAGGCCGAGCGTCTCGCCGCGTTGCACGCGCGTCTAACCGAACGCATCGCTCCGACGGACAATCTCGTCTATCTCGGCAATTTTCTCGGCCGCGGCGGCAACGTCGCCGGCACGGTCGAAGAGCTGCTGGTGTTTCGGCGCACCCTGATGGCCGAGCAGATTTCCGGTGACGCGGGAGACATCGTGTACCTGCGCGGCAGCCAGGAGGAGATGTGGCACAAGTTGCTGCAGGTCCAGTTCGCGCCCGACCCGCGGCAGGTTCTGGAATGGATGCTCTCGCAGGGCGTCGGACCCACCCTGGAAGCCTATGGCGGTATTGTCGCCGAGGGTCGCAAGGCTGCCGCCCTGGGTGCGGTGGCGTTGTCCCAGTGGACCAACCGCCTGCGCGCGACGGTGCGCGCCACCGACGGTCATGACCGACTGATCAACGTCTTGCGTCGTGCCGCCTACACCCAGGACGGCACACTGCTTTTCGTCAATGCCGGGATCGATCCCAACCGACCGCTTTCCGAGCAAACCGATTCCTTCTGGTGGGGCGGCGGCAAGTTCGAGTCGATCGAGGAACCGTACGGCGGCTTCAATTGCGTCGTTCGCGGTTTCGACCACCACCACCGCGGCTTGATCGTCAAGGACCACGTCGCTTCCATCGATGGCGGCTGCGGCTTCGGCGGACCGCTGGTCGCCACCTGCTTCGATGCCGCCGGCCGGTTGATCGAAACCATCGAAGCGTGAGCCAAGCCACTAGAATCGCGAAGATCGTCTCCGGCGGACAGACCGGCGCGGACCGTGCGGCCCTGGACGTCGCCTTGGAACTCGGCTTTCCCTGCGGCGGCTGGGTTCCCAGAGGCCGCCGCGCCGAAGACGGGCGCATCCCACCGATCTATCCGATGCGCGAAACCGAAAGCCGCAGTTTCGCCATGCGCACCCGCCTCAACGTCCGTGATTCCGATGCCACCCTGATCCTCACCCGGGGCGAGCCGAGCGGCGGCACCGCGCTGACCGTCGACTGCGCTCGGAGCTTGAATCGGCCTCACCTTGTCGTCAACCTTGCCGGTGAGGTCGACCTACCGGCGGTTCGGGAATGGCTGGCCCGGCACGAGGTACGGGTGCTCAACGTCGCCGGTCCCCGCGAGAGCGCACCTCCCGGGATCTACCGAAACGCAGCGGACGTCCTGAAAAAGCTGCTCGCGGGCTGACCCAAACGCCTCATTCGACGATGACCTTGACCTTCTCACCGGGGGGTGGCGTCTGTCCGCGGCGCAACCCATTCAAGGTGAGGAACCGTTCGAGACGGAATGAATCGAATGGCATCCGGGCGGCGAGGGCCTCCGCCGAGTCCCCTTTGCGGACGGTGATCACATCGACGCGCAACGGCTTGATCGCCCGTGCTTCCGCCGCCGTCAGCCGCTTGAAGCTGTAGGTGGTTCGTTGCAGTTCGGTGGAAAGTTGCCCGGTCAACGACGGCGGGGTCAGGAAGATCATCCGGTATATGCGTTCCGGTCGCTCGCGGATCGCCACCAGGCGAAGGTCCATCGCGCCGTCGTCGGTGTTGATACGCGTCGCCGCCGTCGCCGCCGGCATGCCGTTGACGTCGAGCGCTTCGACCCGCCGCAGGTTCAACCGGCCGCCCCAGGTCGTGCCGACGTAATTCCGCATGTCGCTCACCGATCGGGCGGTCGCCTCGCTTTCCATATCGAAGGCGATGACCGCCTTCCGGGGTCCTTTCGCCACCACCCGCCGGGGGCTGTTGAACATGACGAAACCGGGCGGCACCCGGAAGGTGATTCGCAAACCGGGATGATAGAAGTCCCGGCCGCGCCGGACCCCCTGGGCGGGCGAGTCTCCGTAGACCAGGCCGTCGATATGGGAGAGGTATGTCTTGCTCCCGACCCTGGGCTTGGCCACGGGCGTCACCTTGGCCAGTCGGATCGCCTGCGCGACCCGGTCGCCGGTACGCGGGTGCGAGGCCATGATGCTGAACCGGTCGGCGGCGCCGGGATCGCCGGCGATCGTCGCCTGCAACTGGGTGAAGGCGTCCATTTTCCCGAAGAAGCTCGCCATCGCATCCGGGTCGTAGCCGGCGCTGGTCATATAGCGGATGCCGAGCATGTCGGCCTCGAGCTCCTGATCGCGGGAATAGCTCTGCAGGTAGGCCTGGGCGCCGTAACCCGCCATGTCGCCGACGCCGGGGACTCCCGCGGCGGCGCCGGCGATCCCGAGGAGGGTCGCGCCGAAGCCGGCGACGACGCTCTGGCTGTAGCGCTCGGCACTGTGCCGGGCGGTCACGTGCCCCAGTTCGTGGGCAAGCACCCCGGCCATCTCGGCCTCGTTCGAGGCCAGCGCCAACAGCCCGCGGGTAACGTGGACATAACCGCCGGGCAGCGCGAACGCGTTGATCATTTCGTCGTCGAGAACCGTGAAGGAATAGTCCAGGTCCGGCATCTCGGTCGTTTGCGCCAACGACAGACCGACCTTGCGGACATAGGCATCCAGTTCGCGGTCGGGGTATTCGCCGCCGAACTGCTCGACCAGTTTGGGATGCTCCTGGCCACCGACCCGCACCTCTTCCTCGGGCGACATGAAGGCGGTGAAGCTGCTCCTGCCGGTGGCCGGGTTGGTGGAGCAGGCGGCGAGCGCGATCAGCGAAAAACAAAGCGAGAGGATGGAAACAAGGCGTTTCATGACGACCATTATGGATAGGCATGCCGGGCGCGGCAAGCCGCCGGCGCGGTCCCTTTGCTCGGTTCTAGTCCTTGTTGCTGACGCCGGCTTCGTCGAACGTGGCCATGCCGGCATGGCAGGCGGCGGCGGCCTTGACGACGGCGACCGCCAGCGCCGCGCCCGAGGCTTCACCAAGCCGCATGTTCAGGTCGAGGAGCGGCGGTTTGCCGAGCCGGTCGAGCAACCGCCGGTGACCGGGTTCGGCCGATACGTGGGCTACTTGGCAGTGGTCGAGAGCCCCGGCGACAAAGGCCTCCAGCGGCGCCGCAGCGGCGGTGCAGACGTAGCCATCGAGCAGGACGGGGACCCGGTTCAGCCGGGCACCGACCACGGCCCCGGCGATCGCCGCCAGTTCCCGTCCCCCGAGCCTGCGGAGAACATCGAGCGGATCGGCCGCCACCCGCGCGTGCAGGCCGACGGCTTCGGCGACGACCGCGGCCTTGTGGGTGAGCGTGTCGCCGGCGACTCCGGTGCCGGGACCGGTCCAGTCGGCGGCGGTGCCGCCATGGAGGCCGTGGCAAACAGCCGCGGCGGCGGTGGTATTGCCGATTCCCATCTCGCCGAGACAGAGCAGGTCCTGATCGCCGCGGACGGTACCCATGCCGCGAACGAAAGCTTCAACGCATTCGGTCTCGGTCATCGCCGCCGCGTCGGTGAAATCCCGGGTCGGCCGATCGAGATCGAGCGGGTAAACCTCCAGCTGTATGCCGAAGGCCCGGCAAAGCTGGTTGATCGCCGCGCCACCGGCTTCAAAGTTGGCCACCATCTGCGCCGTAACCTCGGCCGGGTAAGCGGACACGCCCCGGGCGACGACCCCGTGGCTGCCGGCGAACACCCGTGCCGCCGGCCGTTCGATCCGCGGCGGATGGCGTCCCTGCCAGGCGCATAGCCAGGCGCTCAGCGCCTCCAGGCGACCGAGGGAACCCGGCGGCTTGGTCAGCCGCGGCTCCCGCCCGGACGCCCGCCCGGCCGCGTCGGCGTCGGGGCCGGGCAGGTCGGCGAGGATTCGGCGCAGGTCGTCGAGCGTCGTGATGTCGGCAATCGGTTTCATTGGCGGACCTTTTCCTCGCGCAACGGATTTCCTTTGCGGCATGCCGCTTCTATAAGACATAGCCGCTTCACCCGCCGCGGGACAAACAGCGAATGACCATGCCCTTCGAGCATCCGCAGCCGAAAGCCGGCCTGGAAGCAATCGCGGGCTGCTGGCGGGATTTTCGCACCGCCGCCGCATTTCTCACCCGGCTTCCGGTCGGCGCTTCTCCAATCCCCGGGGATGCGGCCGCACCGGGGTATCTGTCCCGATCGATGGGGATGTTCCCGCTCGTCGGCGCCGGCATTGGCCTGGCGGCGGCGCTGGCGTTGCTCGGCGCCCACGGGCTCGAGCTGCACCCGCTGGCCTCCGCGCTGATCGGGATTGCCGTCTCGGTGGCGCTGACCGGGGCGCTGCACGAGGACGGTCTCGCCGATCTTTGCGATGGGCTCGGCGGCGGCCGCACCCGCGAGGACAAGCTGCGGATCATGCGCGACAGCCGCATCGGCACGTTCGGAGCGTTGGCGATCGTGTTCAGCGTCGGCTTGCGGACGACCATCCTCGCCGGCATGCCCACACCGGGGACCGCGGCCGCGGCGCTGATCGCCGCCGGCGCCCTCTCGCGGGCGGCATTACCGGTGATCGTCCATTGGCTCCCGCCGGCGCGTGGCGGGGGCATGGCCGCGGAGGCCGGGCGTCCCGATCTGGCGCGGGTGGTGGCCGCCGGCATCATCGCTTTGATCGTCGGCCTGCTCATTCTCGACGACAGGGCGGTCGCCGCCGCCTTGCTGGCCGCCGGCGGGGCCGCCGCGGGTGTGGCTCTGTTGGCCAGGTCTTCCCTCGGCGGCCATACCGGCGATGTCCTCGGCGCGTCCCAGCAGGCGGCGGAGATCGCCGCGCTGGCCGCCGTCGCGGTGATCGCATGACGGACCCGACGCGCTGGTGGTGGGTCCGCCACGCACCGATCATCGGGGCTCCGGGCCGCATCTACGGACAGACGGACGCCGGCTGCGACACCGGTGACCGGCAATCGTTCGGCGCGTTGGCGGGGCTGCTGCCGGTTGACGCGGTATGGGTGATCAGCTCGCTGCGGCGAACCCGGGAAACCGCCGAGGCGATCGCCACCGCGGGCATGGCCGTGCCGGAACCGCTGGTCGAACCGGATTTCGCCGAGCAGAACTTCGGCCGCTGGCAGGGGCTCAAATGGGAGGAGATGGAGGCGGCCGAGCCCGCCGTTTACGACGCGTTCTGGCGGGACCCGACCCGCAATGCACCGCCCGAAGGGGAGAGCTACGTCGCTCAAATCGCACGGACGCGCGCCGCCATCGAGCGACTGACCGCGGAACATCCCGGCCGCAATGTCGTCTCCGTCAGCCACGGCGGCACCATTCGCGCCGCGGTCGCGGTCGCCCTCGGCCTGACCCCGGAAGCGACGATGGCCGTGGTCGTCGACAATCTTTCGGTGACCCGGATCAACTATGTGGAGGATGGACTGCTACGCGCCCGCGCCGGGGTGTGGCAGGTCCAGGGCGTCAACATGCCCTGCCGCTGGATTCGCTGACGACGCCTGTGCTAGTGTCCCGCCCGTGTCGGGACAGGGAAGCCGGTGCGCGGCGTTGCCGCCGCCAATCCGGCGCTGCCCCCGCAACTGTGAGCGGCGAGATCGCGGTCAACGCGTGCCACTGGCGCAAGAGCGCGCCGGGAAGGCGCCGCGATCGATGAACCCGAGCCAGGAGACCTCCCCGACACGGAGGCATCAACAGTCCTCGGGTGGAGGAAATGGCCGCGCAATCCGCGACCCCGTCCCAATTGGCGTCCGTAACCCTGGTGTTTGGCGGCGCGCGCTCGGGCAAAAGCGCCTACGCCGAGGCATTGGTCGAGGCCGTCGGCGGCGGCCTGTATCTCGCCACCGCCGAGGCCGGAGACGCGGAGATGGCCGAGCGTATCCGTCTTCATCGGCAGCGCCGTGGCGAGTCATGGGTCACGGTCGAGGA
>JAUXFS010000522.1 GCA_030622775.1 Rhodospirillales bacterium
GGCGCGGCCCCTCCTGCCGAGGAGGCGTGAAACACGATCACAATGAGTCCCTATCAATGATCGTTGGTATTAATCCGAGTAGGCGTTCGGATCAACCCGCCGTCGACGCGGGGAAGCGAGCGGGGCCATCGATGCGGGCGGGGCCTTCGCCGTCGTCCAAACCGAATGACACCGCCTCGCCATTGGTTCACTGTGGTTGCGGAGGCGAATCGCAAGGGGAGAAAAGCGCGATGAGAACGCTGGCGCGCGGAACCAAGGGCGACGACGTCGCCCGGCTGCAGGCGCTGCTCTGTCTCTCGGGCTTCGACGCCAAGCCGATCGACGGCGATTTCGGCGGCGGCACCGAGCGCGCGGTGAAGGCCTGCCAGGCGAACCACGGCCTTGCGGCGACCGGCGCCGCCGAAGCGGACACCCGGAAGGCCGTCGGCATGGACGAGCCCGACGCCACCGGCACCCCGGTTCCGGTGTGCGGCCGGGTGACGGTCGACGACGTCGCGCGGATGTTCCACCGGTTGACGCCGCGGGCCAACATCGAGCGATACCTGCCGGCGGTGCTCCGGGCCTTCGCCGACGCCGGCTTGGACGACCGCGACCTGGTGGTGATGGCGCTCGCCACCATCCGCGCCGAGTCCGAGGGCTTCGAGCCGATCGACGAGAAGGTGTCGCGGTTCAACAGCTCCGACACCGCCGACCCGTCGAAGCGGTTCGACCGCTACGCCGGCCGGCTCGGCAATCGCGATCGCGAGGACGCCGAGCGTTACCGGGGCCGCGGCTTCATCCAGCTCACCGGGCGGAACAACTACCGCGCCTACACCGACCGCCTCGGGGTCGCGCTGCTCGACGCCCCCGAGCACGCCAACGATCCGGATACCGCCGCCCGCATCCTCGCCGCGTTCATCGGCGACAAACGGGCCAGGGCCAAGTACGCGATCCTCGGCAACGACCTGGCCACCGCCCGCAAGCTGGTCAACGGCGGCCGCCACGGCCTCGACCGCTTCACCGAGGCGTTCGAATCCGGGTCGCGGCTGCTGGCGTAGTCGATCGCGAATCACGGCTTTCGACGCCGGATGACGGCGGTCGATCGAACCGGCGCGATGGTAAGGGCGCGATGGTAAGGGATTGTTAGGGGCAACTCGGGATACTATGCCCTTGCCATGACTGCCAGAATCATCTCGGTTTGCAACTACAAGGGCGGGGCGGGGAAGAGCACCATCGCCGTCAATCTCGCCTGCGCCCTGCAGAGCAGCCTCGGCTCGGGGTGTCTGCTGGTCGACGCCGACCGCCAGGGAACGGCGCTCCGCTGGTCGGGCTCCGGCAAGCTCACGGTCAAGGTCGTCGACCGGGTGCTTCATGAGGCCCGGGAGGATGACCGCTACCCGGGCATGCTGTGGATCACCCAGATCAAGATGCTCGCCGAGAAGCATCCCTACATCGTGATCGACATGCCGCCGGGGCTGCAGTTCTCGCTCGCCGCGGTCACCGCGGTCTCGGACCTGATCCTGATCCCGGTCAACCCCAGCGGCATCGACTTCCATTCGACCGCCCACTTCATCACCCTGATCAAGAAGTCCCGGAAGGTACGGGCGAGCGACAAACCGGGATGCCTGATCGTCCCCAACCGCCTCGACCGGCGGACCACCGTCGCCCGCAACCTCTCCCTCTACGAGCAGTTCGAGGAGCCGATCGCCCCGCCCATCGGCATGCGCACCGCCTTCGCCTACGCCTTCGACCACGGGCAATGGATCGGCGACTTCGCCCCCGGCACGCCGGCCCACCGCGAGATCCAGCAGCTCGTCGAC
This sequence comes from Rhodospirillales bacterium, assembly GCA_030622775.1. Classification (GTDB taxonomy): domain Bacteria; phylum Pseudomonadota; class Alphaproteobacteria; order Rhodospirillales; family Defluviicoccaceae; genus JAUXFS01. The sequence goes on from JAUXFS010000522.1 coordinate 1,800, forward strand.
GCCATCGACGGCGTCGCCCTGGCCTGAGTTTCTGAATGCCTGAGTTCCCCCGGCGCGCATGAACATCGTCGAGACCACCGTCTTCGCCGGGCCCAGCCTGCATGCGCGCGCCCCGGCGATCTATCTTTCGGTCGATTTCGGCCCCTGGGCCGGTCGAACGATCGAAAGCATCGGCGACCGTTTCGGCAATGCGCTAGCGGCGCTTTCAGCGGATTTCGACATCGAACGATCCCTCGCCGCCGTCGGCGAGGAAACGGCCCACCTCGGCCACCTGATGGTCGCTCTCGCGCTTGCGCTGCAGCGGCGCGCCGGCGCCCCCGTCGACGGCGGCACGGTCATCACCGCCGCCGACGCCAAAACGTGCTGGCTGTGCTACGGGTTCGAAACCCGCCGTGTCGGCATCGAGGCCGGCAAACTGGCGCTCGGCCTGATCGAGAGCATGCTGCGGGCGGCGGGAGAGCGATCGGGCGTCCCCGCCCCAAACCTCGCGGACCAATGCGTATGGTTCATGGCCTATGCCGAGAAACATGGCCTGCATCCGGACATCCGCCATCTGCTGGCCGAGGCGCGGGCGCTGGACATTCCGACCACCCCTCTCGAAGACGGCTACGTTCTGTTCGGTCAGGGAAAGCGGCAGCGGCTGACCCGCGGCACGATGACCGACGCCACCGGTTTCCTCGCCGTCCAGTTCGCCAACGACGACAGAACCGTCGAACGCCTTCTGCTCAAACTGGGTCTGCCGGTGTTTCGGAAACGGGCGGTGGACAACCGGCACGACGCCGTCACCGCCGCCGCGGCGATGGGCTATCCGGTCGTCGTCAAACCGCCCGGCCGGGATTCGGCGTCGGGCGCCGGCGAAGTGGCCGCA
>JAUXFS010000487.1 GCA_030622775.1 Rhodospirillales bacterium
CTTGTGATGCTCCAGCATCACGGCGGCCATCTCTCCTACCGGAGACACGAACACAAGGCTTTGAAAACACGCAATACATTACGGGTCGGACTCTCAATTGATGTTGACCGTGGTTCCCTTGATGTTGAGTTGGCCGCTTGCCTTCAGGTCCATGCTCCCGCCGGCTTCGACCTTCACTTCCGCCTGGGATTTGATCTCGATCCCGTTGCCGGAAAGGATCAGCTTGCCGCTGCCCGACTCGATGGTGATGTCGGCGTCGGCGGTGATGGTGATCGTGTTGTCGGCGGTGCTGATCACGATGCTGTTTGCTCCGCTCCCGTCGACGATCTCGATCTTCTCGCTGCCGTCGGTGTCGTCCAGCCGCACCACATGGCCGCTTCGGGACTTGATCGTCCGCATATTGTTGCCGCCGTCGTCGTTGGACTCGGGAGCCTTGTCCTTGCCGTTCCACAGGGCGCCGAGGACGTACGGGAACTCGGGCGAGCCGTGCTCGAAGGCGACGAGCACTTCGTCGTCGACCTCGGGAAGAAAGTAGAGACCGCGATCGTTGCCGGCCATCGGGCTCACGACCCGGGCCCAGTGGCTTTCGACGTCGTCGGACAACCATGGGAGCTTGACCTTGACCCGTCCCAGACCGTCGGGGTCCTGGTTGTTGGTGACCACGCCCACGGTCACGCCGTAAAGGCGCGCTTCACGGTTGTTCTCGGAGAGAGCGTTCGCGAACGGGTCCATGTCGATCACGTCGCGTTCCTCCTGACGGTAAAGGCGGTGCGATAACCGTGGCTCGGTGCATAGCTGTGTGTCGTCGAGGTGACGTAGTACGGACCGCTAAATCGTTCCCCCAGCCCCGAGATATCGATCACGATTCCCGCGCGCAGATCGGTTCGGCCGATGCACACCCCCTCTCCGGAGACGTAGGCCAGCGCCATTTCGTTGAAGCGTCCCAAGGCGATCTTGTCCGCCTCGGCCTGGCTGAACACCGGGCTTTGCGTGCGGGCGGCTTCGCTGGAACCGAACGCCTCGTCGGCCGCCTCCGGCCCGATGGAGTCGCCCTGCATTTCGGTCGCTTGGTCGCCGACCGCGGCTTCACCGACGATGGCCTCCTTGTCGTTCGGATTCCAGCCACGTACGGCGACCTTGCCGACTTGGCCCATCGTCGACAGACGCGGATAGAACTCGATCAGATCCTGATCGGGAGCGATGGTGAACATTGCGGCGCCGGCGTTCTGACGGGCGCGGAAGTGCAGGGTCCGGTCTTCGACGAAAACCTCGTAGCCGATGCGTTCGGCGCGAGCGTGAAGGAACTCCAGGTCGGTCTGGTTGTTCTGCAGAACGTACTCCAGGACAACCCCGGTATCTTCGGTGTTGGGGCTGAGACCGGCGTCACTGGCGATCTGGCCGGCGATATCGCTGTCCTTGACCTGGGCGAACGAACGGGTCTTGCGACCCCGCATCAGCCGATGCCGCCGATCGTAGCCGCGCACGACCAGGGTCTGGGCTTCGTCGGCGCAATACTCCAGCTCGAGGCCGGTGATCTCGCCGACCAGCAGCGTTTCCGTCGCGCCCAGGTAGCCCATCTCGATTTCGACCTCGTTGCCGGGCGCGAACAGGTCGTCGTCGGCCAGGGTGCTCTCGAGGGTGGTCGCGCCGGAGTCGAGCAGCCGAAGGGTGAACATGCTCGCTGCCGACAGATCCTGATGGACCTCGACGGCGATGGCGACGGCGGTGACCTCCGGCCTGTCGCTGCCGTTGATCTTCACCCGGAACTCGGGGACCGACGTGGCTGTCTGGTCGAGCATTACGGTCCCTATCCCCGCTACAGCCCCGAGGACTGAAGCCTCGGAATGGAGAGCACGGTGCCGGGCGTCAGGTTGCGCGGATCATCGATCCCATTGGCTTCGGCGATCGGTCGCCACAGGCCCGGGTTCTTGTACGCCTCGCCGGCAATGGCGCTCAACGTGTCGCCGCGGCGGACGATGCGGGTCTTGGCCACGTCCGGCGATTGCCGGTTGAGCAGCCTGGCTTCCGTCTCGTCGGAGCGCCACTGCCTGAACGTACAGGACAGGGTGGCGCGGGCCGGCGTGCCGTCCTCGAGGAACAGGGTGAAACGCTGGTTCAGGGCCTGGAGGATCCAGTCCTCTCGGAGATCGAAGTAACCCCACTGCAGCTTGCACAGCGGCGGGCGATGCAGATCGCCGTGCTCCTCAACCGTGGTCAGATGAAAGATGTCCTCGGTATGCTCGCGCACATCCGAGCGGTTTTCGTAGGTGTCGAAAAAGAGGTCCATGGTCAAAGTCGAAGGTTCGCTGTAGAGGAATTGCGACCGGGGCACGTCGCGCTGTACCACCGCGGCCGACCGCCAGGAGGAACGCTTCTGGATGGTGATCTGGTTGGGGTTGAACAGCACTTCGATCTCCTTGCCGTCCTCCACCCGGATGGTCAGCTTTTCCAGCATCAACCCTAGAACCATCGCTGCCGCCCCCTTCGCTCCTGTTCGACCGTCAACCGGCGCATCAACTTGCGAAGTACCATGTCGACCAGATCGTCCACGTTCGGCCGCTCCCCGTCGCCGGCCGCCGGCGGGTTCGGCTCGACCTCGGTCCCGACGCCTGAATCTTCCATGGGGACCGCCGTCACCGATCCCGAACCTTGTCCGGTCGGCGCACGGGCCGCGCCGATTGCGAACGGCGACTGCCCGCCATCGCCGGTTCGCCGCTCGGTTGTTGGAGACGGCCCCCTCGGCGTTTGTTCCGTCGAAAAGTGTTGCGGTCCACGGCGAACCTCCAGCGGTAGGGGCGCCAGCGGTAGGGGCGCCAGCGGTAGGAGCGAACGTGCC
>JAUXFS010000364.1 GCA_030622775.1 Rhodospirillales bacterium
GCGCTCCATGAACCGGCGCCGGTGGTGATGGTGAACGCGCCGGCGGAAGGGTCGATCGCGGACACGGTCTCGCCGTTGATCAGGCGGCCGCCGCGCCGGGCGAAGGCGTCATGCAGCGCCTGTAGCAGGCGCAGCGGATTGATGTGGCCGTCCTCGGGGCAATAGGTCGCTCCGGCGACGCCCGGCCCGATATCCGGAACCAGGGCCGCCAGGGCGCGGTGGTCGAGAACCTCGAACGGGTAATCGCCATCGAAGCCGTCGCGTATGTGTCCGAGGGTGTCGGCTCGTGCCGCAAGCTCGTCCTCGTCGAGGCAGATGTAGAGGCCGCCCGGCTGGGCAAGCTGCACGTCGATGCCGGTTTCCTCGCGCAGATCGTCGGCCATCGCCGGCCACAACTCGGCGGCGCGCCGGGTCCAGACGGCGTAGTCGTGCAGAACGTCGCCCTTGCCCTGCACCCACACCAGACCGAAGTTGCCCCGCGAGGCGCGAAAGGCGCGATCCCCTTCGTCGAAAACGATCACCCGCCGCCCCCGCCGCACCAAGCCGAAGGCCACCGCCATGCCGACGACGCCGCCGCCGATGACGGCGATATCGCATTCGGCCACGGCTCAGTTCTTTCCGATGAGGATCTTGTCGAGACCGTAGATCCTGTCGAGCACCACCATCAGGATCACGGTAACGACGATCAGCACGGTGGAGATCGAGGCGAGCAGCGGATCGATGGTCTGGGCGATGTGGTGGTACATGCGCACCGGCAAGGTGGTGGTGCTCGGCGATGCGACGAACACCGTCATCGTCACCTCGTCGAAGCTGGTGATGAATGCCAGCACCCAACCGCCGGCGACGCCGGGCAGGATCAGCGGCAGGGTGATCCGGCGGAACACCGTAAACGACGAGGCGCCGAGGGAGTGGGCGGCTTTCTCGGCGTCGCGATCGAGGCCCGAGGCGGCGGCCAGCACCAGTCGCAGCGCATAGGGCATGACGATGATGACGTGGGTGAAGGTGAGCCCCACCATCGTGCCGCTGAGACCGACTTCGGTGAAGAAGCGGAGAAAGGCGACACCGAGCACCACGTGCGGGATCATCAGCGGAGAGAGGAAGAACGCCGTCAACCCCTCGCGTCCCGGGAACCGATAGCGGACGACGGCGAGCGACGCCGGGATGGCGATGGCGAGCGCGACGGTGGCGGCGCCGAGGGCGAGGTAGAGGCTGATCCAGAAGGAGTCGATAAAGTCGGGGTTCTCCAGGATCGCCCGGAACCAGCGCAGCGACGGACCATTGGTGGGCAGCGACAGGTAACCCTTGTCGGTGAACGCGACCACGCAGACGATGGCCAGCGGCGCCAGGATGAAAATCACGAACACGGTGTGAAAGATCAGGGCCAGGGGGCCGTTGGTCTTCATCCGAACACCTGCGCGTATTTCCGCTCGATGAAGCGGTTGTAGCTGGCGATGATGACGATGTTGGCGATCAGCAGGACCACCGCGATGGCGGCGCCGAGCGGCCAGTTGAGGGTGCTGAGGAACTCGTCGTAGGCGGTGGTCGCCACCACCTTGAGCCGCCGGCCGCCGATGATCGAGGGCGTGGCGAAGGCGCTGGCGGTCAGCGCGAAGACGATCATGCTGCCGGAGAGAATGCCCGGCATCACCTGCGGCAGGACGATGCGGCGAAGTACGGTGAACTGGCTGGCGCCGAGCGACAGGCCGGCATCCTCGACCGCGGGGTCCAGCTTCTGCAGCGACGCCCACACGGCGATCACCATGAACGGCACCAGTACGTGAACCAGGGCGATGGTCATGCCGGTGAAGGTGAACATCAACTGGAACGGCTCGTCGATCAACCCGATGGACTGGAGGGTGGTGCTGATCACCCCGCTGCCGCCGATCAACAGCGCCCAACCGAGGGTGCGGACGATCACCGAGATCAGCAGCGGCCCGAGAATCACCACCAGGAAGAACGAGCGCCAGGGGTTGCGCATCCTGGACAGGATGTAGGCCTCCGGGGCGCCGATCAGGGCGCAGATCACGGTCACCAACAGGGCCAGCCCGAAGGTCCGCGCGAAGACCACATGGAAATAGCTGTCGGTGAAGATCTCGATGTAGTTGTCGAGGGTGAAGATCGGAATCACCCCCTTGTTGAAGTCGAAGGCGTTGAAGCTGAGGATGAAGGTCAACAGCATCGGAACGCCCAACATCGCCAGATAGAGCACCAGCGCCGGTGCGCTCAGCAGATAGGGGGGGATCCACGCCTTCGCCATCGAACGGTCAGCCATCGGCCGTCTCCGCCGGCAGGATACGGATCTCGCCCGGCTTCCAGGTGAGGCCGATCTGTTCATTCTCCTCGACGACGGAACCGCCGCTGTTCTCGACCGTCACCAGCAACGGGCCGACCGGGCTGTCCACCTGGAACAGCCAGTGGTTGCCGAGGAACAGGCGGGTGTGAACCCGACCGGTGATCCGCCCTTCGGCGGGAGAGGTAAAATGCAGCTTCTCGGGCCGGATGCTGAGATTGACCGCGCCTTCCAGCGCGGGATCGACATCCCTGACGTCGACCACGCTGTCGCGGACCCGCACCCGCATCCGTCCGTTGGCCCGGTCGGCGATGGTGCCGCCGAGCATGTTGGTCTTGCCGAGGAAGTTGGAGACGAAGGTAGTTTGCGGCGCCTCGTAGGCTTCGAGGGGAACGCCGACCTGGACGAGCCTGCCCTGGTCCATCACGGCGATGCGGTCGCTCATCGCCATCGCCTCGGCCTGGTCGTGGGTCACCAGGATCGTGGTGGTGCCGACGGTCCGCTGAATGGAGCGCAACTCGATCTGCATGTCCTCGCGCAGCTTGGCGTCGAGGTTGGAGAGCGGCTCGTCGAGAAGCAGCACGTCCGGCTTGATCACCAGGGCGCGGGCGACGGCGACCCGCTGGCGCTGCCCGCCCGAGAGCTCGCGCGGGAACCGGTGGCCGAAGGGTTCGAGATGGACGAGGGCAAGGGCCTCCTCGACCCGCTGGCGGCGTTCGTCCTTGGTCACCTTGCGCATCTCGAGGCCGAACCCGACGTTGTCGAACACCGTCATGTGCGGGAACAGGGCGTAGCTCTGAAAGACGATGCCGAGCCCGCGCTGGTTGGCCTTGACGTCGGTGATGTCGCGGCCGTCGATGATGATCCGGCCCTCGGTCGGCTCGACGAAGCCGGCGATCATCTGCAGGGTCGTGGTCTTTCCGCATCCCGACGGCCCGAGCAGGGAAACGAACTCGCCCTTTTCGACGCTCAGGTCGACCCGCTCCACCGCGGTGAAGTCACCGAACTTCTTGACCAGTCCTTCCATTCGCAGGAATGACATATCGCCCAAACTCCTCCCAATGGCCGGTTGTTGATTGTTGTTGCCGGGCGCGCCAGATCGCGGGTAGGAGGCGGCCGCAACGCCGCCGCCTCCTCGGGTTCAGTGCCTCAACGCTCGACGGTGCGGTTCCAGCGCTTTGTCCACGCGCCCCGGTTCGGGTTAATCACGTCCCAATCGACGGCGATCAGGTTGCCGATCTTCTCGGGGCCGTA
>JAUXFS010000176.1 GCA_030622775.1 Rhodospirillales bacterium
CGTGCCGAAGGCGATGCTGGAGCATCGTCGAGGTGCGTTGACGCCCCAGGGGCGCCCTTCCAACTCGCCCTACGGGAGCCTTGTGTTCGCGCCCCGCTGCGTCGCGCCGCCCTTGTGATGCTCCAGCATCACGGCGGCCATCTCTCCTGCCGAGGGCACGAACACAAGGCTTTGAAAACACACCATATGTTTCCGGACGGACTCTCTTATGTCCGATTTCAAGTGATGCGGGTGCAGTTAACCGTTCACCGTTTGCCGGTGCCGAGATTTGAGTATAGCCGGCGCCCATGACCGGAGGCGAGACCATCGTAACGACGGTTGATCATGCTCTGATACGCGGATTGAAACCGCCTGACCCGGGTTTCGTCGCGGGGCTGCCTCGGTCTGAGAACGGGTGTGGGACGAGTGTCCCTCCCATAGAGTCCTCGAGGGTTCCCCTGACCGTGGCCTCGCCTCCAGGCATGGGTGCCGACAGAATGCTTGTTTCGTTGGCGGTCCTCCGTTTGGGGGATCGGTTGGTTCGAGTCCTGTTAGGTCGAGTCCTGTTAGTTCGTTGGGCGCGGCTGGACGTGGCGGGCGATGGCCCAGGCGAAGCCGAGCATCTCACGGGCGATCGCCGCGGTCACCACCGGCTGCGGCTTGCCGGCGGCGGTCAGCCGGCGATGGCGGGCGCAGAGCCGGACCTGGGCTTTCCAGGCGATATCGCGGACCGGCTTCGGCAGCCCTTGCAGACGATCCAACAGTCTGCGGCTGACCCGGGCCTGCAGCCGGTAGGTCCAGGCGCCTTCGATCAGGACGCGGCGGGCCTCGGCGTTGCCGGCCTTGGTGATGGCGCCGCGGCGCACCCGCGGGCCGCTCGAATGCTCCGACGGCACCAGGCCGAGATAGGCCATCAGCTGGCGGGGGTTGTCGAAGCGGCGGAGATCGCCGACCTCGGCGACCAGGGTCACGGCGACGATCAGGGCGACCCCCCGCATCCCTTGCAGCGCCTCGACCACCGGCGCCATCGACCACTTCGGCAGGAGCTCTTGGATCCGGGCGACCAACCGGGCGCAGCGGGCCTCGGCGTCCTCGACGGTATCGATGAGGTCCTGCAGGACGATCTGCTGCGCCGGATGCTCGAAGCGGACCGTGCTCAGCCAGCGGCGATGGGCCAGGGTCCAGTTCTTGCCGGAACGGACGCGACCATGGCGGAGCAGGAAACCCGACAGCTGCTGGCGCGCCCGGCGCAGCGAGCGCATCGCCGCCGCCCGGGTCCGCACCAGATCGCGCATCGCCTCGTGGTCGGCGTCGGGCACCCACACCGCCGTCAGCTCGCCGGCCCGCAACAGCCTGGCCAGCTTCGCCGCGTCGCGCCGGTCGGTCTTGACCCGATCGCCGGGGCGGCGCGGGATCAGCGACGGCGCCACAACCATGCACGCGTATCCCCGCCCCTGCAGATGACGATAAACGCCATAGCCGCACGGCCCGGCCTCGTAGCAGAAACGCAAAACCCGGCCAGGCCGCTCCAGCTTGGCGATCAACCGGTCCAGCGCCTTCGTCGTGTTGTCGATCATCCCCAAAACCCGAACCTCGCCGGCCAAACCGCCGTCGGCGACAGCAACCGCGATGCTCTTCTTGTGAACGTCCAAACCGACGTACGTGATAGTCTCTTCCATGACCCGTCTCCTATACTTGAGGAAAGGCGCCGGACCATCCGGCGCAACCCTCGACACGTGCATATTGTGAGACGGGTCACCCCATGCTCAATCGGACATGGGGTCTGAGCGCCGTTGAGCAAACGCCGCTCGCCCCGGGGAGCCAGGAACCCGAGACCGTCGAGGGGATGGTCAACCCGATCCTTGCTGAAGCCGAGGAATACAACCGCCAGCGGTGGGGCCGAGGCTCCAACCTACGCCGAGCTCTATTCCGGCGAGTGGACGCATCCTACATGTAGTGGGTGTCTGCATTAACCGGATAGGCACGGTTTATTGATATGTTTGTCTCTGCGATGCTCCGGATGGTGATCACCAAGCCAAGGCGTGACCGAACGGGGAGAGAAGTGTGTCGGACCGGTTTCGGACCCCTGACGACGCTTTCGTTTCCGAAATCGTACATTGTCTTTCTGGGAAGCCCACGTTAGTCATAGTGTACGCCTACCTTTGACAACTCGCTCACCAATGGCTCGCTTTATCGTCATCCCGCCCGAAAACCCCTCCGACCGAGACCTCGCCCGACTCGAGCGGTTTCGTGCGTTGGACAGCGAATTTTGCCGCGTTGGAAATGTCGGAGAACCGTTGGAAGCCAAACCCGATGCAATTGTTCGGCTCCACCGTTCGAACGCGGGCGAAATCCCGAGTCGATACGGCGATTGGTATTTCGAGGACGGCTATCCAAGGAGTTATTTGGGATCAGGCGCAATTCATGAGGCGGTGCGCTCTGGTGCGCGGCGGATTGGCATCGCTTTGTGCAACGCCGCCACCGATGGGCGGCCAACCGTCTGGGCCTTTGGGGATGTCCAGCGCCGATCATGGGATAGCATTTCCAACCTTGAAGACCGTGTGGACAATTTGATCCCCGTGCTGCTTCGAGACGCCGCAGAGCGAATTGATCGCGACGGGAAGGCCCTTCCTTACGAACTAAGGCCCGCTCCGGAGAGAAAGAGTCAACAAGGCTGGAAGCAACGGCTCGGGGATAGCAAATTCTTTATTCACCTTTTGTTATCTCGGCTGGTTCCAGTGCTCCGCGTAAGGCAGCCTCGGATTCTCGTGCTTCACAATCCCGCAGCCGACATTTTGGACCAATTGCTCCAGGCCTTTGGGCACCTTGGTCCCTTCCGCCGCTACAGCGAAATCGTCACCGCTTTCAAGAACGGACAACAACCAGAGCCGGGTTTCGCAATTACCTTCGACGACGGTTACAAGGAGCACCTATGTTTGCTTGATGTGCTCGAAAAGCATCGCTGCTCCGCCATGTTTTTCGTGACGACTGCACCGGTCGATAGCAACAAGCCACTGTGGTTCCAAGATCCGGATAAATACAATATAGAATTAAAGTTGAAATTGAAACAATTAGACTACGCTCAGTTCCTTGAGGCCATCGAAAAACAGGATCTGACTGCCCCGAGCCCGCTACGCGGCCGGTTTTCCCTCACATCGGAAGAAATCCGGCTAATTGCCCGACGAGGTCACGAAATTGGTGTTCACACTGAAAATCACCCTTTTTTGAGCCGGCTTTCCCCGGCCGAAATCCGGACAGAGGTCCTGCAAGCCCACCACCGACTAAAGGAGATATTGGACAATCCCGTTCTGCCCCTGCACCTGGCTTACCCCGATGGAAACTACAGCCCGGATGTGCTGAGTGTGTTGGCCGATATTGGCGTCGACTCGGCAGCGACGACCAACAGGTTCTCGTTTGGTGATGCATCGAGTCTCCTGGAGCTACCGCGATTTGGCGTTGGCGATATGGACTACCCTGGTTTCGCCCTTTTCAAGATGACGAGTCTCTATAACGTCCTTAAGCGCGCGGGTCCTCCCTCTTGAGCCGTCCTGTGATCATCAGCCGGTATTTTCCATGTAAAGCCCTCCGAGCAGCTTGAGATGTGAAGCCAGCGATCAGGCGAACAAGCTCAGTACTTCGCGGATCCTTGTCCGGGTCGGCGCGTCCACTAACGACTTCGTCCGGACATCGAAGCTGTGCGGCACCAATCGGCGCGGCGCGAGTTCGTGCCCCTCTGAACACTGTACATAGTGCGAGGACAAACGGGCCAGGAAGCCGCGGGGATCGTTGCACAGTTCTTCGTAGTCTACACGCAGGAACCGCTCGGATCCGATGTTCGCGCCGTCGCGGTCGAGGTCTCGTTCCACATCACGAACTTGCAAGCAGACCTGCTCTATCGGGTCATCGCTGTTCGCCACGATACTCGCGTAGGTGCTAGGTTTGGTTGACAGCCAGTGACTGGTGTCACCCCACACCGCCTGACGTCCCCTGAGAATCGATTCCACTACCTGTTGGGGATCACGATGCACGCGGATATACACACCGTTCGGGAACGCTTCGAACAAGGGATTAAGCATGGAATTTAGCCCATTCCATTTGTTGACGAAGGGCTGACGGTAGATTCGTTCGATCAGGCCGACCGTACGCCGCATGTCGTCGAGGTCCCGGTGCTCGAGGCTCCCGGCGGGTACGTATCGTTGGTCGACGGGAAGCCAACGTGCCCAGATCTGCCAGCCCTGATGGGGCGAGTTCCAGCCGGGTGTCCGACCATAGTGACTTGTGAAGCTCTCGCTCGGCTCGCACCCTCCTATGCCTCGCGTCAGCCACGAAAACTGTACCGGGCTCGATGGAAACGCAGAACTGGCGTTCGAGAAGTAGCAGACGCGGAATCCTTGGGCGATGAGTTGGTAGGCGAGCGTTGTCCCCGAGCGCGGCGGGCCCACGATAAACATCGGCGGCAACACGGGGCCGACGACATCGGACCTAATCAACAGGAGCCGCTCGACGGCAGCCAAGGGTAACCCCAGTGCGTAAAGGCCAGCCGCCCAGGCTTTGCTGCTTAGTCCCCGCCTCACCGTGTCAGTCCGGCTGACAACTGTTTCACGCGGTCGTACCTGGCCGTTCGGGACCGCTTCGCCATTCCGGTTGTGGGCGCCGACCGGGACACCCACCGCAACGAACCTTCATGGATACGCGCGCGCGCGCCGAAGACGAAACCCCCACCTGGGAGTCGGGGTTGACCTGACCCGTGCTTGCGCCTTCGTCGCGGAACACCGGACGTCTGATTCAACAGTGGTACGCGCAGAGTGAGCGAGAGGGAGTGGCAGGCGCGGTTACCCCGCAGCATGCGCTCTGCTTCCAATCGCAGACTGGCGACAGTATGCCAATGATAGCGAGGTTTTCGGAATGATTGCAGGAAAATAATGATTGGTGGCAAATAGTGTCGCGCTTGCGTGCATCGTTTACTAGGCGTCACCAAGGACCGAGAAGGGCAATGACTTCCGTAGACGCGGGGCGCGTCGCCCGATGACGATAGAACATTGATCACGCAGAAACTGGATTCCATGCGCTGTCCACTGCCTCTGGTACGGTCTCGGCATGAGCTCAGCTCATGATGAGACGGGTATGGCTCCCTTTGGCGGGTCGGGGCCAATGTGGGTCGCTAATCCTTCATCGCAACGGACTTGCACCTTTTACTCCTTGCCGGACTCCCGGTGCACACCCTTTGATCCTCAATTTAGAATCAGCGACGGCGAGGTACAGCACCCAGGTTCACCCGGGAAATAAGTCGGATCGTAGCCA
>JAUXFS010000524.1 GCA_030622775.1 Rhodospirillales bacterium
AGCCGAAGGAAAGCGACGCGGATGACGAGAGCGCCGACGCAGAACCGCAAAAAGACGCAACGTTTGAGGCTGAGTGGAAGCTCGTTGAGAAGTATCACGATCCCGTGCTCGATATGGAGGTCGACACGATCCAACCGATCGTGCGCGACGATCAGCTTCTCGAGATGTCAGCCGGCGAAGCCTATGCGTACGGCTTTAACAAGGGAATCGTGGCCGATAGGGATGATCTCAAGGAGCGGTATGCTCTGGCATCCATTACCAGCTTCGAACCGACCTGGTCGGAGTCATTTGCGTATTGGCTGACGTCGATTTACGTCCGCGGCTTTTTGATGGTGATCATCCTGCTCGGCGCATACGTTGAGTTTCACACGCCCGGCGTCGGCGTTCCCGGACTCGTTGCCCTGATCTGCCTGACGATCTTCGTTGGGGCGCCTTACCTTGCGGGTCTGGCCAACGTTTGGGAAATCCTGTTGATCGCCGTTGGCCTTCTGCTGATTATGCTGGAGGTGTTTGTCATTCCGGGCTTCGGCCTCGCCGGCATCGTCGGTTTCATGTTGCTCCTGCTCGGACTGATTGCGACATTCGTACCCGACGAGCCCGGTCGGACGTTTCCGCTTTATATTCCGTCGCTCCCGTCCACGATGCAGTGGCTCAAGCTGGCTATTGCGACCGTCGTCTCGTCGATGGTCGCGTCGCTGATCGGGATGTTCATACTGAGTAAGTATTTGCCCCGGATGCCCGTATTCCGGACGCTGGTGCCCGCGAACCCGACCCCATCGGAAGTGGCGGTCGACGATCCCTATCGCGGGGCGGCCCGGGTCGGCGGTACCGGACAAGCGGAGGGCCCGCTGCACCCGGCCGGTAAGGCACGTTTCGGCTCTGTGTTGGTCGACGTCGTGACCCAGGGCGAGTATCTTGAGACCGGTGTGCAGGTCGAGGTGATCGAGCGACGAGGCAATCGCGTGGTCGTACGGAGCGTGCGTTAGGGACGTGCAAGGCGTACTGGTGAAAGACAGACGATGTCCGACGTGATGATACTGGCTCTGCTTTACGGTGTCGGCGTGCTGATGCTGGTCGCGGAGGTTTTCATCCCTTCGCATGGGATCCTCACCGTCGTCGGTCTGGGTTTGCTGATCGCCGGGGTCGTCCAGACGTTCAGCTACGCCGGGCGGGACGCCGGTATCATCGCCGTTTTTGCCTGCTTGGTCTTCGTGCCGGCGTTTGCGATGCTGGCCATCAAGTACTGGCACCGTACCCCGATCGGTAAACGAATCGCCCCGCCGAACCCAACGCTGACAGCGGCTGACACGTCCGTGCCGATCGAGGAGATCAACTCGCTCATCGGCAGGACCGGTAGAACCGTCTCGCCGTTGCGGCCGGTGGGGATTTGCGAATTCAACGGCCGGCGGGTATCCTGCGTGGCGCAGTTCGGGATGGTCGAGGCGGGCGTCACCGTTGAAGGCGTCGGGCTGTCCGGAACCAATCTGGCGGTCGAGGAGAAGAAAACGTAACCGGCCGGTTGGCGGTGCTCCATTCTTGCGCAGCAAGGGTGGGGGACTGACCCTAGAACGAATCCGTCCCCCACCCTTTCCTTTCGGAAAGGATGGGGGACCGCCGCCGCCGCTCAATTGTTAACTTCAAGCGCACCCGATCGAAAGGATTCGAGTTATGAGTTCGATGATATCGTCGCTACTGGCGCAGACCGGTGGAGGAATGATCGTCCTGTGGATCATTGTCGGGGTGGTTGTCCTGACCGTTCTTTTGGTGATTGCACAGTTTTTCCGGCTGTGGCTCCAGGCGTTCATGAGCAACGCCCGCGTGGGGTTCGCCGACCTAATCGGCATGAAGCTGCGGAAGGTGGACCTGACGACGGTCGTGCTGGCGAAGATTCAGCTCGTCAAAGCGGGCCTCCAGGACATCAGCACCAATGATCTTGAAAGCCACTACTTAGCCGGCGGGCGGGTGGTCAACGTCTCGAGGTCGATGATCGCCGCCAACCGTGCGGTGCTCGACCTGGATTTTAAGAAGAGTTGCGCGATCGACCTGGCCGGCCGTGACATCCTCGATGCAGTTGCCACGAGTGTGAACCCCAAGGTCATCGACGTACCCAATCCCGAGCTCGGCAAGGGCACGATCGACGCTGTGTCGATGGACGGCATTCAACTGAAGGCCAAAGCGCGGGTGACCGTCCGGACCAACATTCGCCAACTGATCGGCGGTGCGACCGAGGAAACCATCATCGCCCGCGTCGGCGAGGGGATCGTCAGCGCGATCGGCTCCGCGGAGACGTACAAAGAGGTTCTGGAGAATCCCGATCGAATCAGCAAGACCGTGCTCGCCAAGGGACTTGATTCGGGAACGGCGTTTGAGATTCTCTCGATCGACATTGCCGATGTGGATGTCGGCGGCAACATCGGCGCCAAGCTCCAGGCCGACCAGGCCGAGGCGGACAAGCGCCGTTCCCAGGCCGAGGCGGAAAAACGCCGCGCCATGGCGATTGCCGCCGCCGCGGAGCACACGGCCCAGGTCGAGCACAACCGCGCCCTGGTCGTCCTGGCAGAGGCGGAGGTGCCTAAGGCGATGGCCGATGCGTTCCGAAGCGGCAATCTCGGCATCATGGACTACTACCGCATGAAGAACATCCAGGCCGACA
>JAUXFS010000195.1 GCA_030622775.1 Rhodospirillales bacterium
CGGCTCCCTGTGCGGCGGGGCGTTGGGATGGGGAAGAGGAACAGCGGCCCGCCTGGATGGACCGCTTCAACGAGGCGGCCGCGCGACGCATCGACGTTCGCCCCATTCTCGCCGACGGCCATGATCCGTTTTCCGAAATCATGGCGGTCGTCGACAAGGTCCCGGTCGCGGGCGGGTTGATGATCGATGCGCCGTTCAACCCTTCGCCGCTGCGCCAGGTACTCGGTCGCAGGGGGTTCGTCAGTTACGCCCAACAGATCACCGCGCACCGTTGGCGCCTTTTTCTCCTGCACGACGAAACCGAGAAAGCGGCGCAACCGCCGCAACCGCCGCAACCTCCAACTGCCACCACCGACTTGGGCGCCAAGGTCTGGCGGACCGACGACGGCGTCCATATCGACGTACGCGGACTGGAACGTCCCCGTCCGATGATCGCCATCCTCTCGCTGATCGACGGCTCCGGGCACGAGGGCGTGGTGGTCGCCCATCTCGAGCGGGAACCGGTCTTCCTCTATCCCGAACTGGCGGAGCGGGGCTGGTCCCATGCGCTGGCGCCGGGGGAGCCGGGCGATGTCCGTTTGGTTCTAAGCAAGGGCGAGGGGTGATGTTCGCCGGTCCTGACATCGGCGGGGCGGGGCAACGGCTGCTGCCGGAGCGGATCCCGATGCGTTTCTTCGGGACGGCGGTGGCCTGCCATGTTCTGGCGTGGCTGGCGTTGGCCGTGGCCGCCGATGACGTCGCGGGCTTCGTCGGCGGGCCGGGGCCCGTTCTCGCCGGCGTTCACGTCCTGACACTCGGCGTGCTGGTGATGACGGCGATGGGCGCTTCGTTGCAAATGCTGCCGGTCGCGCTGGGCCGGCCGGCGCCATCGACGACGGCTTGCAACGTCACCTACTGGCTGTTGGTGCCGGGCGGGGTGCTGCTCGTTTACGGCTTCGCGGCCATCGCCGTAACCTTCATCGTCGCGGGCGCGGTGCTGACGGTCTCCGCGGTCGCGCTCTATGTCGCGACGACGGCGCGCGTGCTTCGGGGCGCCGAGGGATCGCGACCGGTCGTGCTCCATCTGTGGGCGGGGTTCGGTTCGCTGGCCGTGGCCGCCGCTCTGGCACTGATCTTGAGCCTGGACTACACCGAGGGTTTCCTGCCCGATCATCTACGGACGGCGGTCGTCCACGTTACCCTCGGCAGCTATGGCTTCATGGGCATGCTCGCCCTTGGTTTCAGCCAGGTGCTGGTGCCGATGTTCACCATCGCCATGGTGCTCGGACGGCGCCTGGCTGAAGGGGCGCTGTGGTCCGCCGTCGCCGGGCTGGTGCTCGCCGTGGTCGGTTTGACGCTGGATCTGCCGCTCGTCGTCGGCGCCGGCCTGATCGCCGGACTTTGCGCCGCCGGCCTGCATGTTCGCCTGATGATGGAGACGGTGCGGACCCGCATGCGCAAGCGGCTCGGCGAGGAGTTCGTGCTCATCCGGGCGTCGTGGATTTTCCTTCCGGTGAGCCTTGTGCTCGGCTTCGGGCTGCTCCTCGACGTGCTGCCGGACACCGGACCCGCCCTGTTCGGATTCGCGCTGTTGTTCGGGTGGTTGTTGACCTTGCTGGTCGGCATCCTCCAGCGAATCCTTCCGTTCCTGGCGTCCATGCATACCGCCCGCGCGGGATCAACCCCGGCGGCGCCCTCGAAGCTGATCGCGGAAACGCCGTTGAAGGTTCACCGGCGGTGCCATTTCGCGGCGTTGACCGTGGTCGGCGCGGGGATCGCCTTGGACGTGCCGGATCTCGTCCGCGCGGGAGCGGCCGCCGGCGCCGTCGGCGCGGCTGCTTTTGCCTGGTTTGCCGTGACCATCTTCTTTAGAACGCAAACCCATCTCAGTGCGCCAACGGCAGAAGGAAAAGGCAAGGCACCATGACAGGACTATCCGCGCTGGGGCAGACCCTGCACGACGAGCACCGCCAGACCCTCGAAGTGATGAACGCCTTGGAAAACAAGATACTCGGCAATACCGCGAGCCGGCCTCTCGACCCGTCGGACAACGACGACCGGCGGCAGCTCCAGGACCTCATCGCCGTCGTCGATCGGGATACCGGATCCCATTTCCGCTTCGAGGAAGAGGTGCTGTTCCCGATCTTCGACGAAGCCGGCGCCGGCGACATGACCCAGATGCTGATTCAGGAGCACGAGGCGATTCGAACGCTTGGATCCCAGCTTCGCCTGCTGGCCGAGGGGGCGCTGGAGAACGGCTTCGACGAATCGACCTGGTCGGACTTCCGCAATGCCGCCATGGACCTGACCGCGAGCGTCATGTTCCACATCCAAAAGGAGGAGATGGGCTTGGTCGGCAGGTTGAGCTTTTTCATCGATCCCGAGACGGATGCCGAGTTGTCGCGGCGACACGCCGAGTACGCGGCCTGATACCAATACACTGTCGGTCAGGCTCCAAGAGGATCGAAAATCTGGAGGGCGCATGAAGGGTATCATTCTCGCCGGCGGGTCCGGCACGCGGCTCTATCCGATCACCAAGGCGGTCAGCAAGCAGTTGATGCCGGTCTACGACAAGCCGATGATCTATTACCCGCTGACCGTGCTCATGCTGGCGCGCATCCGGGAAATCCTGATCATCACCACCGCCCACGACCAGCCCCTTTTCGAAACCCTGCTCGGCGACGGCAGCCAATGGGGCCTTGCGCTTTCCTACATCGTTCAACCCCGCCCCGAGGGGCTGGCCCAGGCCTTCATTCTCGGCAAGGACTTCATCGGCGACGACCACTGCGCCCTCGTCCTCGGCGACAACATTTTTTACGGGCACGGATTCACCGACCATTTGCGACGGGCGACGGCGCGCGAGCGCGGCGCGACCGTGTTCGCCTACTCGGTGAAGGCGCCCGAGAGCTACGGCGTCGTCGAATTCGACGCGGAAGGCCGCGCGGTTTCGATCGAGGAAAAACCGGCGAAGCCCCGATCGCGGTGGGCGGTGACCGGCCTCTACTTCTACGACAACGACGTCGTCGACATCGCTGCGGCGTTGAAGCCGTCGGCGCGGGGCGAGTTGGAGATCACCGACGTCAACCGCGTCTACCTGGAAAGGGGCGACCTCGCCGTCGAGCAGATGGGGCGCGGCTACGCCTGGCTCGATACCGGCACCCACGTCTCGCTGCTCCAGGCCGCCGAGTTCGTCCGCACCATCGAGGAGCGCCAAACCCTCAAGATCGCCTGCCCGGAAGAAATCGCCTACCGCATGGGCTTCATCGACGCCGGCCAACTGCGCGCCCTCGCCGAGCCCCTCTACAACAGCGGCTACGGCCAGTACCTGCTGCAATTGCTGGACGAGGGGTGAGCGCACCAACCCGGGCCTCGACCGAACGATCGCCGATCCCGCCCCGCCGCCGTCCCGCTACTCTTCAAATATATCAATCTCCTTCTCTTCCGGTTCTTGCTTGCGGACTTCGAAAGGATTCTCTTCGCGGAACGTGGCGATCGATACTGCGATGGAAAGCAGGATGATTGCATTGATGGCGACCGGAACCACAACAAACGCATACCCAAGCGCATGTACATTGGCGCCTCCAATCACCGCCGTAATGGCGGTTGCTCCACCGGGAGGATGCATGCAACGCAGGTAATGCATAAGCAGCATTGAAAAGGGAATGGAGAGCGAGGCTCCAAGTAGCTCATTGGGAACAAGAAAATAGCAGGAAACGCCGACAAATGCCGAAACAATGTGCCCACCCACCAGGTTCCAGGGTTGGGAGACAGGGCTGAAGGGAAGCGAGAAGATGAGTATGGCCGAGGCGCCGGTAGAAGCCAGGATAAGTGGCAGGCTTTCTGCTTGAAGGATGGTATTGCTAAAAAATGTAGCAAATGACGTGCCGATAAAGGCGCCAATAATGGAAATAATGAACTCTTTTTCGCTCATACTCCGTTTTAGGCCGACGAGTTTTTTCAACATGCAAGGTGGGCCCCGTCCTTAAATGTGATGTCTTACCAGGTTGTTCATTCGATCCGTCTGTGAAAATCCGATGTTTCCAAGAACAGACGCCACCCGGGAGGATCGAATGAACATTCATTCACAACAATGCCCGCCTGACACCGTGCGGTCGAGAGATATGAACAGAAGGACGGGGTCATATGAACAGAAGGACGGGGTCAGGTCTAGAATTGTAGCACGCCGCGTGGTAGACTCGGCGCATGTCGAGACCGCTCAGGATCGAATTTCCCGGTGCGTTTTACCACGTCACCGCGCGGGGTAACCGGCGCGAGGCGATCTACGAGGACGACGGCGATCGCCGGCTGTTTCTCGACGTTCTCGGCGACGTCGTCGAAAACTTCGGCTGGCTGTGCCATGCCTATTGCCTGATGACCAACCACTACCACCTGGTGGTCGAGACGCCGGACGGCAATCTGGCGCGGGGCATGCGCCAGCTCAACGGCGTCTACACCCAGAAGATCAACCGCCGGTATCGCCGCGGCGGCCACCTGTTCCAGGGGCGCTACAAGGCGATCGTGGTCGCCGCCGCTGGCTACCTGCTCGAGCTCGCGCGCTACGTGGTGCTCAATCCGGTTCGCGCCGGGATGGTTGGCGATCCGGGCGCGTGGACATGGAGCAGTTATCGCGCGATGACCGGCGAGGCCGCCCCGCCGCCATGGCTGGCCACCGACCGCCTGCTCGCGCAATTCTCCAGTGATTTGGGCGGAGGTGATTTGGGCGGAAGGGGCCGGGCGGACGCGGTTCGGCGCTACCGAAGCTTCGTCGCCGAGGGCCTGGGCCGCGAGTCGGTCTGGGCGGACCTCAACCGGCAGGTTTTTCTCGGCGACGACCGGTTCGTCGCCCGCATGCAGGCGCTTGGCCGGGACAGGCCCGGCGATGTGGCTATCCCCGGGGTGCAGCGTCGGCCGCCGGCGCCTCCCCTCGACGAGATCGCCGCCCGGCATCGCAGCCGGGACGCCGCCATCGTCGCCGCCCATGCCACCGGCGCCTACGGCTATCAACGGATCGCCGAGGCTTTCGGCATCCACTTCACCACCGTCGGCCGCATCGTCCGCGC
>JAUXFS010000496.1 GCA_030622775.1 Rhodospirillales bacterium
CAACGGGTTAAGGGGGTTTTTGACGACTTTTGACGATTTTTGACGACTTTTGACGATGGTCGTTGCCGGGGCGGAACGGTTGTTGGGGGTGGGTTTTGTTTTATAGCAATGGGTTATGGACGTTGCGGAAGCGGAATGAAGGGTTATTGGTTTTTCAATTAAATCAACGGGTTAAGGGGGTTTTTGACGACTTTTGACGATTTTTGACGATGATTCCGGCGTTTTTTGGAACCGCGGAATTACAACGGCTTACGCCGTTTTCCCGGTCAACAATCGTCAGCAAAGACCCCGCGACTTCCTCGGTTTTGAGGCCGCACTCCTTGCCGGCGATGGGACCGCTAGTCGGCGGCGCTCCGAAAGTCTTTGCGAGGAACGTAGTGACGAAGCAATCCAGGAACTTCGTCCGCATCGTGGCGCCGTGGCACGCCCGACAGGGATTGCGGAATTGCCCGCTGTTTCTACATATGACGGTTATAGGTCCGGCATCTCGCCCGGAGGAGGGAATCCGACATGATCACCATCAGACCCGGCGGTGAACGCGGCGTCGCCAACTTCGGCTGGCTGGATAGCCGTCACAGCTTCAGCTTCGGTCACTACTACGATCCCAACCACATGGGGTTCGGCGTCCTCAGGGTGATCAACGAGGATCGGGTCGAACCCGGAGCCGGGTTCGACACCCACGGCCACCGCGACATGGAGATCATCTCCTATGTTCTTGCCGGCGCCCTCGAGCACAAGGACAGCCTCGGCACCGGCTCGGTCATCCGCCCCGGCGAGGTGCAGCGGATGACCGCCGGCACCGGCATCCGTCACAGCGAGTACAACCCGTCGAAAACCGATCCGGTGCATTTCCTGCAGATCTGGATCCTGCCGGAAAAGGAGGGCCTGGCCCCCGGTTACCAGCAGATCGCCATACCCGACGGCGACAGGCGGGGAAGACTGCCGCTGATCGGATCGCGCGACGGCCGCGACGCATCGCTGACCATCCACCAGGACGTCGATCTCTACGCCGGCCTGCTCGATGCAGGGACCGCCGTCGAGCATCGGCTGGTCGAGACCCGCAGGGCCTGGGTGCAGGTGACGCGGGGATCGGTCCGGATCAACGGCGCCGAGCTCGCCGCCGGCGACGGCGCCGGTCTCGAACGGGAACGGAAGGTCGAAATCGAGGCGCTCTCCGACGCCGAGTTCCTTCTGTTCGACATGCGCTGACGCGTCGACATGGGCTGACGCCGGCCGGCCCGAACGGGAACGGCGGATCGCCATCTCCACCAACCGGCCGCTGGCATCACTCGACCGGGTCGTACTACAACAGCGGCGCGGTGCAATGGGTATAGGGAACAGCAGGGGCGATGACCGGTGAGGAAATGACCGCTCCCGCGACCACGCGGGAGGCCAAGGCGGCCGGAGCGGGACTCGGGATCTTCGAGCGCTATTTATCCCTGTGGGTGGCGCTGTGCATCGTCGCCGGCATCGTTCTCGGAAGCCTGTTCCCGTCGCTGTTCGAGTTTCTAGCGGGGCTCGAATACGCCTCGGTCAATCTGGTGGTCGCCGTGCTGATCTGGGCGATGGTCTACCCGATGATGGTCAACGTGGACTTCGCCAGCCTGCGCCACATCGGCGACCGACCGAAGGGACTGGTCATCACCATCGTCGTCAACTGGCTGATCAAACCGTTTACCATGGCGGCCCTGGCCGTCCTGTTCTTCGAGGTCCTGTTTGCCGACCTGATTGCTCCGGCCGATGCCCAGCAGTACATCGCCGGGCTGATCCTGTTGGGCGCGGCGCCGTGCACGGCCATGGTATTCGTGTGGTCGCAACTCACCCGCGGCGACCCGAGCTACACGTTGGTCCAAGTCTCGGTAAACAACGTGATCATGATCTTCGCGTTCGCGCCCATCGTCGCCTTTCTGCTTGGCGTTACCGACATCGCGGTCCCATGGGAGACGTTGCTGCTGGCGGTTGGGCTCTATGTCGTGATTCCGCTGGGCGCCGGCGCGCTGACGCGCCGCTGGCTGACCACCCATGCCCGGTCAGGGGAGAGCGGCGAAGCCGTGGTATCTCGATTCACCGGTGCGGTAAAACCGTTTTCCGTTCTCGGACTCCTGGCAACCGTCGTTCTGCTGTTCGGTTTCCAGGGAAACATCATCCTCGATCAGCCGGCGCTGATCGCGCTGATTGCCGCGCCGCTGGTGATCCAGTCCTACGGCATTTTTGTCGTGGCCTATGCCGCCGCCTGGGCGTGGCGGGTGCCGTTCAATGTCGCCGCCCCGTGCGCGCTGATCGGTACGTCGAACTTCTTCGAGCTGGCGGTCGCGGTCGCGATCAGCCTGTTCGGGCTGAACTCGGGCGCAGCACTTGCGACCGTGGTCGGCGTGCTGGTGGAGGTGCCGGTGATGCTGTCGCTCGTTGCCGTCGCCAACCGGACCCGCGGTCTGTTCGCCGAGAGCTGACCCGAGAGGCGTGAGCGCCGGGCCTTTTCGGCATCCGTATCACCATGGCGACCAAGCCATGGTACGAACGGGCGGCATGAGTCTCCGCCCGCCGCCGCGATAGCCACCGGCCGTGGCGAAGCCGGATCTTCTCCTCCCCTCTCCAGAGCGTCGGGATCAGCCCTCGGTGATATCCCGAATCCATGTCAACGCCGCCACCGACCTGGGGAGACCGAGGGTCGGGATCGCGAGAACGGCGACGTGCTCCAGCTCCGCCGCGCTGATGCCGTCCCCGGCGGCGCGTCGGGCATGGGAATGAACCGCGCCCTCCGATCCGCGGCCGA
>JAUXFS010000232.1 GCA_030622775.1 Rhodospirillales bacterium
GGCCAGCTTGATGACGCGCTCGACCCCGGCGATCTTCGACTCGCCGCCGACGTAAGGCGCGATATCCTCGATTCCGGGCCGAGGGACGGGCGGGGTCATGGCGGTGGCGCCGTCCCGCGCGTCGAAGCTCCCGGCCCCAACTCCTCGGCGGTCAACGGCTGGGCGTAGCTCCCGAGCAGAAGCAGCTGGTTCAACGGTTTTCCGAGGGTCTTGCGGAATTGGGCGAGACGCTTGTCCTCGACCGTGAGGAAGCCTTCGACTTCGGCCAGGTAGAACCACGCCCGCGGTCCCCCCTCGTCGCGCCACAGGGTGGCGAAGCTCGGCGGCAGTCCCACCTCGGCAAGCGCGGTGGCAAACTGGTTGAGGCCGAGGCGTTTTTCCGAGTCGACCGCAAGAAAAGAGCGGTCCCGCCCGGTAGGCTTTACCGCGACGGGACAAATGACCAGGGCCTCCAGATCGCCCCCGCGCCCATTGCTCCGTCCGGCGAATGGCAGGCGTGCGATGATCCGGGGCGCTTCCGGCTGGTTGGTTACGAGGTGCCGCCACCACGGATCGGTGTCGTCATTGCGGGGTAACGGCAGAACACCGACCGTCGCCTCCTGACGACGCACCGCCTCTATGACCGAGCGCACCGAGCCCTGCCGGCTCATCGGGGTAAACAGTCCGTATTGATCGCGGCCGAGATCCCAGTAGCCGCTGTCTTGCGAGGGCATGTAGACGGCAACCGAAAACGGCCCCTCGAAGGCCAATGTGGCGGTGATCAACTGGCGCCAGATCGCCACCAGCTCCCGCTTCGGAAAGGGTCCGCGGTGGCGCTCGATCAGACGATAGGCGATTTCCGCCTCGCGCGAGGGCTGTATCTTGATCGACCAGTCGTGCTTCAGGCGGCGGACCTCTTCGACCAGCTCGGTGCGCTGGATGATCAGGTCCTGGATGGCGTCGTCGATCGAATCGATCGACTGCCGCACCGCGTCAAGTGTTCTTTCGCCACGCATGCTCGGTTCCGGAAATGCCATCCCGAGGATCGGAAGGAAGTCCTCCGAAAGGTCGCCCAGTGATAGTGATATGGTCTCCTAAAAGCAAAGAAAACATTGACACCGCCGAGCACAATCCCTAGCTATAAGCAGCGCGCGAACGCAACTCATGCGGGCATGTCCATTCATGATCCTACCAAAAGGGTTAGTTTCGGCGGGTGATCCGATCGACTTCGTGCTGCCCGGTCATCGGGTATTCCTGGGGTGCGACCGGCCGCTGAAGCTCGACTGCGGCGTCGAGCTTAGCGAGTTCCCGGTCGCCTATCAGGCGTACGGCCGGTTGAACAAAGATGGATCCAACGCGATTCTGGTCTGCCATGCGTTGACCGGTGATCAGTTCATGGCCGAATCCCACCCGCTCACCCACAAGGAGGGGTGGTGGGATTTGATGGTGGGACCCGGCAAGCCGCTGGACACGATGCACTATTTCGTCCTGTGCGTCAATGTTCTCGGCGGCTGCATGGGCTCGGCGGGGCCCAGCGAGATCAACCCCGAGACCGGCGAGGCCTGGGGCTTGTCGTTTCCAGTGATCACCATCGCCGACATGGTGCGCGCCCAGGCGATGCTCCTCGACCACCTGGGCATTGAGAAGCTGTTTGCGGTCATCGGCGGCTCGATGGGCGGCATGCAGGTTCTGGAGTGGGCGGCGTCGTTTCCCCAACGGGTGTTCGCGGCGGTGCCGATCGCCGCGGCCGCCCACCATACGGCACAGAACATCGCCTTCCACGAGGTCGGACGCCAGGCAATCATGGCGGATCCCGACTGGTGCGGCGGCGAGTACTGGCGCTATGGCAAACGCCCGCACCGCGGCCTGGCGGTCGCGCGCATGGCCGCGCACATCACCTATCTGTCCGAGCCGAAATTGCACGAGAAGTTCGGCCGTCGGCTCCAGGACCGCGAGGGGCTCACCTACGGCTTCGACGCCGACTTCCAGGTGGAAAGCTATCTTCGCCACCAGGGGATCAGCTTCGTCGAACGTTTCGACGCCAACTCCTATCTCTACATCACCCGGGCGATGGACTACTTCGACATGGCCGCGCGGTACGGCGGCGGGCTTGCCAATGCGTTCGTTGATACGCCGATCCGCTTTTGCGTGATCTCGTTCACCAGCGACTGGTTGTACCCGACCGTGGAGAGTCGCCGGATCGTGCATGCCCTGAACGCGGTGGCGGCCAACGTGAGCTTTGCCGAGATCGTCTCCAACGGCGGTCACGACGCGTTCCTGCTCGACGAGCCCAAGTTCCATCGCGTGCTGACCGGTTTCCTCGGCGGAGCCGCTCAACACCGCGGATTGCCCAAGACGCCGACGGGATGAGTGCCGCATACCCAAAAGCCATGCGCGCGGACCTGCAGCTTATCGCCGACATGATCGAGCCGGGTTCGCGGGTGCTCGATGTCGGTTGCGCCGACGGCGCGTTGCTCGACTATCTGGTCAACGAGAAAGGGGTGGACGGTCGGGGCATCGAACTGGGCGCCGACGGCGTCAACGCCTGCGTCAGCGCCGGGCTCTCGGTGATTCAGGGGGATGCCGAAACGGACCTGTTCGACTACCCAGACCACGCGTTCGACTACGTGGTGCTGAGCCAGACGCTGCAGGCGATGCGGGCGCCGAAGTCGACCTTGGAGCAATTGCTGCGCGTCGGCCGCCACGCCATTGTCTCACTGCCCAATTTCGCCCATTGGCGGCTGCGCTGGCACCTTGTGGTTTCCGGCCGGATGCCGGTCAACCCGACATTGCCCTACGAATGGTACGAGACGCCCAATATCCATCTGTGCACGATCAGGGACTTCGTCATTCTCTGTCGCAAGATGCGGGTGACCATCGAGCGCAGCATTTCTCTCGATCGAAACGGCGTTCCCCGTCGGTTCGGACGCAGCCTGTACATGGTCAATCTGTTCGGGGAACAGGCGGTTTTTTTGCTGAGGACCTAACGTTCCGCGCCACCGCGCCGGCTACCGGGACGTGGCAGTCGCGTAACTCTTGCGTTTCTTTTCGGCATAGACCACGTGGCCGGCGTAAATCTGCTTGGTCGCCTCGAAGATGATGACGCCGGCGAACGTCGGGAACCAGCGCTGGCCGATTTGTTCCCAGGCGGCGGCCGAAGACAGCACCATGCGCGAACGCACTGGCGGTACGAACAGGGCGGTGTTCGACTGGTACGGAGTGAACATCGTGTCGCGCAGACCTCGGGAGAGTTGTCCCGGCGAATAGGGTCTGCCGTGACCGAAAGGAGTCCTCTCCAATCGGGCCCAAAGGCCGCGCCGGTTGGGGACGACCACCAGCAGCCGGCCTCCGTCGGCAAGCACCCGCCACAGTTCCCGCATCAGCGGCCGGATTCGATCGGCGCACTCCAGCGCGTGAACCACGAGAACCCGATCGAGGAACTGATCCGGGAACGGCAGGCACGTCTCGTCGGCGAGGGCGGTCAGGCAGCCGCCCTCCGCCGGCCAATGCAGGACACCCTGACCGGCGGGCATGATCGCCACCACCCTTTGCGCCTCGGCGCGAAAAGGTCCGAGAAAGGGGGTGGCGTAGCCGAGGCCGAGGACGTTGAGGCCGCGCACGTCCGGCCATAGGCCGCGGACGCGCCGGCTGATCATCCGTCTGGCCACTCGGCCAAGCCCGGAGGCGTAGAAATCCCTCAGATCAACGGCGTCCGTCCACATTGCGCCGCGAGTCTAGCGCACCAACCCACGGAGGTGTAGTGTCGCGAACGATTACCGGTGCTTATCGTGGTCCGTAGCTTGGTTATGCTCGAAGTTCATCAAATTCCGGTCCTTGCGGACAATTACGTCTACCTGGCGCGCGATCCCAAGACGGGCGCCTGCGCCGCGGTGGATCCGGCTGTCGCCGGTCCGGTTCTGGAAGCCCTGGACCGTCTTGGCTGGTCGCTGACGCTGATCCTCAACACCCATCATCATCATGACCATGTGGGCGGCAACCTGGAGCTCAAGGAAGCCACGGGTTGCACCATCGTCGGCAACCGGGACGACGCCCGTCGGATCCCCGGCATCGACGTTACCGTCGGCGAGGGCGACGAGGTTGCCATCGGCAGGCAGAAGGCGCGGGTAATCGAGATTTCCGGGCACACGGTCGGCCATATCGCTTACTGGTTCGAGGAAGCACGGACGCTTTTCTGTGGCGACACGTTGTTTGCCCTCGGTTGCGGCCGGTTGTTCGAGGGTACGGCGGCGCAGATGTGGTCGAGCCTCGGCAAGCTCCGCGTCCTCCCCGACGACGCCCTGGTCTACTGCGCCCACGAATACACCCAGAGCAACGCCGCGTTCGCGCTGACCGTGGAGCCCGGCAGTCCGGCGTTGCGGGCCCGGGCGGAAGAAATCCGCGTGTTGCGGGCCAGGGGCAGGCCGACCGTACCGTCGACGATGGCCGACGAGCGAGCGACCACCCCGTTCTTGCGCGCCGATGACGAGGGCTTGAAACGGGCCGCCGGGCTTGCCGGACGGGACGACGTTGCCGTGTTCGCGGA
>JAUXFS010000004.1 GCA_030622775.1 Rhodospirillales bacterium
CGCGGCGACGGCGCTCGAGCAGGTCCGACCCGAACCGCGCTCGCGGCTGGTCCGGCGGTTTCGCGGGCGGTTCGTGCGGATGTTCTGGTCGCGGACGCCGGTGGCCGAGCCCGTGGCTCTCGATTGGCGGACCCGTCCGATCCGCGGCGCCCTGATGGCGGAACTCGGCGACGGGGACGATGACCGCCTCAGGCTTTCCTACGGCCAGCGGCCCGATCCGCGGACGTTCCCCGGATCTCCCCCGGAGACCGAGTTCAGGTCCCACCACACGGGACCGGGAGGGCGGGGAATGGGCCGAATGGCGCGCTGGCATTGGGGCGAGGCGCTTCTGGGTTCGCTCAGGCTGTCGGACGGGAGCTGGCTCAACTTCGCGATCCCGCTTCCGCCGTTCCAACCGTTCTGGGAAACCCGGATCTTCCTGTTGATCCTGGCGACGACCCTGGTCGCCCTGGCGGTATCCATCTGGGCGGTTCGACGGGCGAGCGCGCCGCTTTCCGTGTTCACCTTGGCGGCCGACCGCCTTGGCCTCGACATGAACGCGCCGCCGTTGACCGAGGAAGGGCCGCGGGAAGTCCGTCAGGCCTCCCAAGCCTTCAACAACATGCAGCGGCGGTTGCAACGCTTCGTCCGCGACCGCACCCAGATGTTGGCCGCGATCTCCCACGATCTGAGGACGCCGATTACCCGGCTGAAGCTGCGCGCCGAACTGATCGAGGACGAGCAGCAACAGAAGAAGATGCTTTCCGACCTCGACGAGATGGAGGCGATGATCGCGGCGACGCTGTCGTTCGCCCGTGACGAGTTCGCCCACGAACCGCGCGCGGCGCTCGATCTCGCGGCGCTGCTGCAGACCGTTTGTGACGAGGCCGCCGACGCCGCCGCCGCTGCCGACACCGCCGACACCGCGGCGTCCTACGACGGCCCGGCCCGTTTCGCCTTCACCGGCCGGCCGACGGCGCTGAAGCGGGCGTTCGCCAACCTGATCGACAACGCGGTGAAGTACGGCGGCGGCGCCAGGGTGGCGCTGGCCATGGCTCAAGGGACGGTATCGGTGACCGTCGACGACGACGGACCCGGCATTGCCGAGGTTGAGTTCGACCGGGTCTTCGACCCGTTCTACCGGATCGAGTCGTCGCGCAGCCGGGAGACCGGCGGGGTCGGCCTGGGGCTGGCGGTGGTGCGTTCGGTGGTTCGCGGCCACGGTGGCGACATCACCCTCGCCAACCGTCCCGAAGGCGGCTTGCGCGCGACCGTCGTCCTGCCGACGGGCGGGGAGGGTGTCGGGACCCGGTGATCGGCTACCGTTGCGGGGGCGGCGCGGCGCGGGGCCGCCGCTTGCGGAAACGGCCGATGACGGCGGCGTACAGGAGGAATGCCAGCGTGATCCCAGCCACGTCCGACAGCCAGTCATGGAGCCCGGGCTGGCGGGTCGGCGCGAAGTACTGCAGGGTTTCGCTGACGGCGGCGAACAACAGAAGATGTCCGTACTGGGCGATGCTTCGGCCGTCGGGTCGGAAGACGCGGAAGACCATGGCGATGGCGAAGAACAGGAAAGCATGGCCGTAGGCGTCCAGATGCTGGATCGATATGGCCAGCATGCGATCGATTTCGGGAGGGAGGGCAGGGAGCAGAGCCAGCGCGGCCTTGAAGGCTTCCTTCGCGGGGCGAAAGATCTGGTCTTGCAGGGATCGCGGGATCAGAGTGCCGATCAGGATGGCGAGGACGATGAGGGCGATGAGGATCCGGGCGGTCCGGGATCGAACGCTACGGACCAAGGGAAGCGCGACGAGGGCCCCGGCGATCACCCAGCCGCCCAGCAGGGCAAGTGTACCATACCGGAACGCCGCCACCTCCCGCACCGGAAACACGCTCACGTCGCGAATCCGCATGACCCCGGTGGCTCTCGCCAAAGCCAGTTTGACGACCGCCTCGCGCACCCCCGCCGGCAGGACGAGCGTGCCGGAATAACGGCGCCAGGGATTGTCGCCGGAGACCCTTACCGGCGATATGTGACCCTTCCAGTGGGGGGTGCCCTCCGAGGTTCGACCGACAAGGTAGACCCGGGCCAGTTGCCAGGCTTTGGGTCCGGCTTTCACGCCCTCGGTCGCAACCTCCACGCTCAGGCCCAGGGTTCGCTGCTCCGGTCCCGCCGTCAGCACCTGGCTCATCCGCGCCGAACGTCGGGAGTCGTCGAGCGTAAGGGTGACCGTGCCGTCGGCCACGGATATGGCGTCCGCCGGGCCTTGCACGGTCCATCCCTCCAAGGCCTGATCGAAACGACCGTTGCGCAGCAACTCGTCACCGGATCGCTCGTAGCGCGGAAACAGGTTGAACCAACCGATGGTCAGGCCGAGCAGCAGGGCGATGATACCGACCCTGACCAACGCCGGTCGGGAAAGCGCCCGGGTCTCGGGGGCTTCGTCACGCTCCGTCGTTTCGCCGCCGTTGGAACCGAGCGTCACCGGGAAATCCTCTCATGGTTGTTCGACGATGTTTGTGTTCTACCCTCCAACGGCTGCGCCGGCAAGGCAAGCCCGCGTCCGCCCGCTTTCGGGCCGTTGCGACGGCGAAGCCGCCGGCCGAGGACGATCGCTCCGGCATTCGTCCGTGGAATTTCCGCCGCGGATGGCCGGCGCGGGAACCGAGGGTTTCCCACCTTCCTGGACAGATCAACCATGGACGTGAACGATTCGCTTCCGCAACTATCGGCTGGCGTGGCTGGGGGGGAGGAGCGTGCGCAAAAACCCTGCATCTTCAGAGACAACGTTAATAGGATTGCAACGCCACCGTGCTAGATCCTATAGACGTCAAGGATGGGTTGGGGTGGCTGATGAACTGGGCGGAAAGCGATTGTTGCTCGAACGGGCAGTGCGTCGCGGCCGTTTTCCTCGACATTGATGTGACGTCACGGATCGCCGCCCGCGACCGCCCGGTTTCGCGGATCGATCGCGGCGCGAGGGGATCCGATGGTTGCCCGCAACGTGGTTCTCGGCTGCTGTTTTTTCGAAACGGACCCGACGTCGACGACGAGGTTCCCGCGGGCGAGGGAAAACGGCGCGTATTGGATGTTTTTGCTCTATTGTGTAAAACGCCTTGCTTCGCAAATTCGCGAACTGACTTATTCCAAGGCCGCGATCGAGGGACCGAGGTATGCGAAATCGGGGCTTGAAAATTGCGGCGTTGAGATGTATTTAGGTTGTGTGGTTGTGCGCGTTAAAACCCCTGCGAGCAAGCACGGATCGGCGAAGACATGCGGATAGCGAGCGCGAAGCAGAAGATCGAGAGTGTTCCCAGGAGTTCGGGGACCCCTCCGGTGACGCCCGCGCCGCCCGGCCCGTTGCACGATGCGCCTATCGCCTCGTTGCGGTCGGCGACCTTTTCCGAGAGCATTGTCGCCGGGTTGGTGGGCCTGATGGACGGTCTGATCGTGGTTTTGGTCGGGGCCGGCTACTATTGGTACAACATCGGCTGGAACCCCGACAACTATCAGATCTACGCGGCGGCGATCGCGGTGAACGTGGGAATGACGATCAGCGCGTTCCACTACGCCCGCCTGTATGATTTCGACACGATCGTCGCCTGGCCCAGCCGGATGCGCAGGGTGGTTCTATGGAGCGGAATGGTTTTCCTTCTGCTCGTGGCCTTGGCCTTCGCGCTGAAGATTTCGGGGCAGTTCTCGCGGCTTTGGTTCTTCTCGAGCTTCGTCAGTTCGGCCTTTCTGATCTGCGTGTTCCGGGGATTTTTCAAGCTGTTCATGCGAAAGCAGGCCCGTGCCGGGAATATGCTTCGCAACGTGGCGATCGTCGGGGTCGGCGGTCAGGCACGCCATTTGGTGGCGCGGCTTCACGAGCAGGATGTTCCGTGGAAACGGATCGTCGGCATCTTCGACGACCGCAAGACCCGCATCGGCGACGAGGTCGACGGCTATCCGGTCCTCGGCGACCTCGACGATCTGGTCGGTTATGTTCGGCGCGGGAAGATCCACGACGTGGTGATCACGCTACCCTGGAGCGCCGACGAGCGCCTTGTCAGCATCATCGCGAGACTGAGGGTGTTGCCGGTTCACGTGTACCTCGGATCGGATCTCATCGGGTATCATTTCCCGCGTCATCACCGCCAGCTTCTCGAAGGGGTTCCGGTCCTCGAGATCGCTTCGGCGCCGTTGTCGGGGTGGAGCGGTTTCGTCAAGCTGATCGAGGACAAGGTGCTGGCCACCATACTTCTCGTTCTTTTCGCACCGTTGCTGCTGTTCATCGGCCTCGCGATCAAGATGGACAGCCGTGGACCAATGTTGTTCCGCCAGGCGCGGTACGGGTTCAACAACGAGGTGATCGTCGTCTACAAGTTCCGCACCATGTACCACGACCGGCCTCCCGAGGATGGCGTGCCCCAGGCGCGGCGCAACGATCCCCGGGTGACGCGGATCGGGCGTCTGTTGCGCCGTACCAGCCTTGACGAACTGCCACAGCTCCTCAACGTTTTCGAGGGCGACATGTCGATGATCGGCCCCAGGCCCCACGCCGTCGAACACAACGAGCAGTACGCGGCCCTCATCGGCGGCTACTATGGACGCAACAAGGTGAAGCCCGGAATTACCGGCTGGGCGCAGGTCAACGGCCTCCGGGGCGAAACACAGAGCCTCGAAAAGATGGCTGCCCGTGTCGAGCACGACGTCCATTACATCGAGAACTGGTCGGTCTGGTTCGATATCAAGATCATTATGATGACGGCCCTCGTCGGTTGGGTCCACAAGAACGCATTTTGAGCGGCGATTGGACGCGCCGCGCCGCTTCGTCTCGGCGCGCGTTCCGATCGGGCAATCCGGCGGCTCGGCTGGATCGCTCTTCCTTGCGGGGCGGGACAGGAGTTCGCTGTACGCTATGCGATCGCCTGGGAGAAAAAGCGTGCGGACGGGTGGTGTTATACCAACGTGCATTGATATTGACCCATTGTGATCGTGTTTCCCGCTTCCTCGAGGCGTCGGAACCGCTTGACGATGCGCCGGCATCGCCTGCGCGGCCCCTCCCGCCGAGGAAGCGGGAAACACGACCCGGAGGGCGACCTTTCGAGGCCCCCGGTCTTCGTCGAGAGCCGCTTGCGATGCCCCGCATCACGGCGCGCCCCTTTCCTCGCCGGAAACCTCGAAAGGTCGTCACAATGGGTCGATATAAATGCACGCTGGTATAAAGGTATTCGGGAGACTCAAGGCCCTCCCGGGACGGTGGCGTTCGGGCGGATCCGGACAGGGCGAAGCGGGTGTCGGCCAGCCGTCCCCGGCGATTCAAGGCCCCGGGCTGACGGCGACGCCGCGATCCGATCAGCCGACGATGTTCTGGATGCTGATCGCCGTCGTCCTCCTCGCGCCGCTGCCGTTCGCGGCGTTCTCCACTTACGTCTACGCCTGGAGCTGGGGCCTGATGGCGTGCGTCGTCGGAGGCCTCCTGGCCGCGTGGAGCGTAAGGGTCGCCCTCGGCTGGGAACGGCCGGCGTTCGGCCTCCGGAGGACGTGGCCGTTCGTGTTGTTGTTTATGGGTGCGGCGATCTGGGCGGCGGTCCAGTCGATTTCGCCGACCCCCGGCGAATGGCATCATCCGTTGTGGCGGAGCGCCGCGGAGGCTTTGGAACTGGACTTGGAGCCCGCGGTTTCGCTCGATCCCTACGAGACGCTCTCGGCACTGACCCGGCTTCTGGCCTACGGGGGAATCTTCTGGCTGTCGCTCCAGTACAGCCGTCGCGCCGTTCGCGCTCGACAGGTTCTGTATGCCGTGACCTATGCGGGTTTGGCCTATGCGGTCTATGGGCTTATCGTTCAGTTCACCGGATCGCAGATGATTTTCTGGTTGCCCAAGTTTGCCTACGAGAACGATCTGACCAGCACCTTCGTCAACCGGAACTCCTACGCGACGTATGCCGGGCTCGGTCTCCTTTGCACCACCGGCCTGATCCTGGTGGCCATCTCCCAGAGCGTGGGCACCGCCCTGGGTAGGAGGGAACGGCTGCTTCGGCTTGTCGAAAACATGACCGGGCGGCAATGGTTGTTGCTGGTTGCCTGGATCGCGATCATGACCGCGCTGATCCTCTCCAATTCCCGCGCGGGTTTCCTGAGCACCGTTCTCGGTTTGATGATCCTGGTCCTGGTGCTCGGTCTGACCCGCACGGTGCACGCCCGTTTTGCCGTGGCGTTCGGGGTTGCCTGCGTCGTGGCGGTGGGCGTGTTTTTCACGATCGGCGGGGAACAGCTCGGGGCGAGGCTGGCCGACATCTCTCTGGTCGCGTCGGAACGGCCGCGCGTCTATCAGTTGACGCTGGGAGCGATCGAAAGCGCGCCATTGCTCGGGACCGGTTACGGAACCTTCGAGGAGGTGTTCCGTTTCTATCGGACCAGCGATATCGGCAATTTCTATCTGAAGGCTCACAATACCTACCTTGAGAATGCCCTCGAACTCGGCATTCCCGCGGCCGTGGCGCTTTTCGGCATCCTCGCCGGATTTCTCATGCTGACGTTCGCCGGGCTGCGACGGCGCCAGCAGGAGGCCGTCTACCCCTGTGTCGGGTTCGCCGCGACGGTTCTGGTCGCTGTCCACTCCACCGTTGATTTCAGCCTGCAGATCCCCGCCGTGGCCGCGACTTACTGCCTTATCATGGGAGCGGCGTGCGCGCAGTCCTGGAGCAGCCAGAGACCGGCCGACGAGTGGTAGCGCCTGTCGGTTTCTCGAGGATCCCGATCATCGCGCCAAAAGCGGCCCGGCCCTTCCGAACTTGCGGATTTCGAGACCCCGTTGCCGCTTCTATCGTGCCTGATTGCTCAACCGCTTCTCGAAATCGATGAGGTCGTCGGGGCTCGTCAACAGTGCGGCTCTCACCAAGTTGGCGACACGCAGGTCCAGGGCGAGAACGGTCAGCTCGCGCGGGCTGTTGTTCCAGGTATGGCGGATCTGCTGGAAGACAAGCTGGCGATCTTCCGGAGCCATGTGCGGCCACGCCAGGAATGACAACCTGAGTCGGGATAGCGCCAGTCGAGGCTCGTAGGGAGCCGTGATAAAGGCGAGTCGAAGCGCCGCAATGGACGCCGGCGACCAGCCGTTCAGTTGGGTTTCGGCGTAGGCCAGCCTGGTCCAGGCATAGGGATTGGCCGGCGCCAAAGCCAGACCCTCCCTCAACGACTCGATCGCCTCGTCCATGTTTTCGCGCCATCGGAAATCGTCGCGGGGACGTTGGTCGGCCATGAGCAGATGGGCGAGGCCGAGGTCGGTTCTCGTCCGACCCCTGGAGTCCCAGTTCAGAGCGCGACGCTGGGAACCGATCAGTGTGTCCAGCTCTTCGGACACGACAGGCTGGAGCAGTTGAAGCTTGATCATCACCGGCCCGGACGGGATCGTCACGAAAGCGGAGATCGTCCGCGGGACGGCGAGGACGAGGAGAGCGATCGCGACGAGCGAGGTCACCCCGGCGACGAGACGGTTTTTCACGACAGGCGGCATGGCCGCGGCGCCCGGTTTCTAATCGACATAGTACTTCTTGGCCCGACCGTAATAGTAGCCGGAATCACCGTAGCCGTATTGGGCGTGCTTTTTGACGTTGACCATGGTCAGCGCGACACCGGCCAGTTTGGCGCCCGTCGAGACTTGTCTCAGGCAGGATACGACGGTTGCCCGTCCGGTGTCCGCCCAGCGCACCGCGAAGACGACCCTGTCCACCAGCCGTGCGAGGATCCGCGCGTCGGAAACGGCAAGAATCGGCGGGGAGTCGAGGAGCACCATGTCGTACGACCGCGAGAGCCCTTCGAGCAGCCGCTTCATCTGGTCGGAGTTGACGACGTCCGCCGCGTTGGTCGCGAACTTTCCGGAGGTGATCACGTGCGCTCCGGAAGGCTCGTCCGTGCAAACCACGTCCTCGAACTTCGCTTCTCCCGACAACAGCTCGACCAGGCCCGGGGTCGCCGGGAG
Source organism: Rhodospirillales bacterium (assembly GCA_030622775.1). Lineage (GTDB taxonomy): Bacteria > Pseudomonadota > Alphaproteobacteria > Rhodospirillales > Defluviicoccaceae > JAUXFS01. Next base: position 7,947 of record JAUXFS010000004.1, read on the forward strand.
CTTCAGGAACCGCCCGACGCTCGGTTTGCGTAAGTCGGTATCGATGATGATCACGTTTCGCCCCGATTTCGCGAGCATCCGGGCGAGGCTCACCACCAGGGTCGTTTTGCCTTCACCGCTCTGGGCGGAGGTGAAGACGATCGTTTTCGGCGGCGAATCCACGTGAGAGAGCAGGAGGCTGGTGTACAAGCTGCGAATCGATTCGCCGTACGCCGAGGTGGGACGTTCGAGAATGTAATCGTAGGGTGCCTGGCGCTTGATCGAAAAGCCGGTGACGATCGGCACGAGGCTGAGAACGCTGACATTCGTCATCTGCTCGATCTGCTCGCCGCTGCGGAAACCACTGTCGAGCTGTTCGACGAGGAATACCAGGAAGATGCCGACGAAGGCGGACGCTACGAATACAAGCGCGAGAATGAGTTTCGATTTCGGGAATGAGGGCTTGGACGGGACCGCGGCGACGGAAATGATCCGGGCGTCCGGTTGTTGGCTGCTGATGTCTTCCTGGGCGCTGGTTTCCTCGAAACGGCCGAGAAAGGTCTCGAGCATGGCCTTGTCGGCGCCTGACTCGCGCTCGAGGGCTCTGAGTTGGATCTCGGCGCTGTTCGACTGCGCCAGTCGCCCCTTGATCTGGTCCAGGCTCCGTCGCAGCGAGGCTTGGCGAGCCCGGGCGACGCCGACTTCGTTGCGCAGCCCCTGGACGATCTTGTTGACCTCCGCCGCCATTTTCGACTGGAGGTCCTCGAGCTCGGCGCGGGCGTTGATCAGTCGTGGATGCCGCTCGCCATATTCCCGGGACAACTCGGCGACCTTGCGTTTGACCTCGGTTTCCTGGCCGAGCAGGGTCTGGATAATGGGGGACTGGAGAACCGCGGCCGCGGACGCCGCTCCGCCGGAAGAGCGGATCAGCTGGCGCGCCTGTCCGAGCCGAGCCTCGGCTTCGGCGCGGGCGGTTTTGGCAATGATCAACTGGGTATTCAGGTCCGATATTTCCTGCGAGATCAATGAACCACCAGTGCCCTGATGCAGCCCCGCCTGCACGCGGAATTTCTCGACCGCTTGTTCGGAACCCTCCACCTTCTGCCGCAGTTCGGCGATCTTCTCGGACAACCACTGCGTCGCTCTGCGGGTTGCCTCGTACTTGGCTTCCAGTTGGTCAAGGATGTAGAGGTCGGCGAGCGTATTGACGGCGTTCGCGGCGGTCTTCGGGTTTTCCGACGCAAAAGCGATGCCGATGACCCGCGAAAGCCCCTGGCGTGACACATCCAGTCGTTCGAGGAACGCGTCGACGACGGCTGCACGCTCCTGATCGCGCAATTCCTCCGGCGACAATTCCTCGGTGTCGTCGCTGACGGTGATGGCGGCGAGCCACTCCTCGGGGAGGTATTTGCGGAGGCTGAGGACGGTCGACAGCAGTCCCTCGGGGCGTAGGTTAGCGTTGAATTCCGGGTCGGTCTCCAGATTGAGCCGTTCGACCGCTTTGGTGGCGAGGCGGCGCGACGAGATGAGCTCGATCTCGCTTTCGACGGTTTCCGTCCCGCCGTCCAATCCCGCGGCCAGTACCTCCTCCAGATTGATGATGGTGGCGCCACGGCTCTGCAGCAGGAGGAAGGTTTCGGCTGTATAGCGCGGCGTGATCAGGAACAGCGCGATCGCGGCGGCCACGGTCAGGAACACGATCGTTCCGAAGATCAGGGCTTTTCGGCGCCACAGCTTTCTGAAGAATTCTCTGAGGTCGAACTCTTCCGCAAGCAACGCGGTTCGGTGAGAGTGCCCCGGTGGCTGGTCTACGTTGGTTCCGGGGACACCGTGCGCAACACTATCCATAGGATTTTCTCACCATTGGCGCAGCGACGACGTCTAACGTGTTCCCGACGGGCCTGTCGGAATGATCGGTAGCCACCGACTCGCCCGCTAACCCGGGAGCGAAGACAGAAACTTGGGCTTCGTCAAAGCGGGCTTCGTTAAAAGAAGCGTTCCGGAACCTCGATGACATCTCCGGGTAACACGAGGGTATCGCGACCAGCTTCCTGGGGGGTTTTCGATGCATCGTTCGCTCTGATGATCCCGACCCTGCTTTTCTTGGCTCGATAGGTAAACCCACCGGCCATGGCGATGGCTTTCACAACGGTCATCCCGTTGACATAAGCATAGCTACCGGGTTGGTTCACTTCACCGTAAATATAGAACGGTCGGTAATTGAGGACATCGACGCTGACGCTCGGGTCCTTGAGGTAGTCCGGTTTCAATCGATCGATAATCGTTTGCTCGAGTTCGGAAACCGTCAGCCCGTGGGCGGTCACGTTGCGGATGAGGGGCAACGAGACGTTGCCACTTCCATCGACCTCGAATTCACCCGACAGATCCTCGTGTCCGAATACCGTCACCCTGACTCTGTCGCCCGACCCCAGCTTGTAGTCCAGGGTATTCTGCGAAACGGCCTGCGATGTCGAGAAGCCAAGGCAAACCCACACGGAAACGAAAAGCACCAACGCCCTCAGGGCGCTGGAGAAAAGGCCGAGGCGCTGTTCGTGCTTGCCTGCCACGTACTCAGTCAAATGCCGATATCCTCTCTACAGAGACCGCGATCTCAGAGAGTCTCCACATTACAATTGGGCCTCCAGGGAGATCCTCACGCGGTTCTCGATGTAATCCCGAGACCCCGCGGCCGTGTCTTCATGTCGCGAATCCCGGCTCCGAAATCTGTAACCGAAATTGGCGTACAGATGGCGATTCATCATGTATCGGGCGCCCACGCCCGCCGTGTAAATCCAGTCGTTGCGCCGTCTTCCCTCGTAATCGTTACTTACCACGCCAAAGCTGCCGTTGAGCAACAGGTTTCTCAACAGTTCGTGGTCGACGGTGATTTCGCCCAAGGTCGCCCAGTAGCCCGAGGCCCCGCTGAAGGTGGTGGTTTCGATGTTGCGGACCACCTTGGCGCCGACCGTCGTCAGTGTCGTCGCCGACCAATCGATCGAGGCGCCGAACGTCGGGCCCGAGAGGTTATCCAGGTTCGCATCGTCGTTGAGCCTCTGCTTCTGGTAGCCGGCGTACACATCGCCCGAGGTGACGCCGCTGAGATCGAACGCAAGACCGACCACGGCTTCGTATCCCCAGGAGTCACGGTCGAAACCGTTGTCGTCCGGCGTATCGTCATAGTTCCGCCGGTTGCCGCCAAAACGGACAAACCCCTCGTATGCGGGCGCGAACTCATACCCGGTACGGAAGGATACGCTGTATTCGTTGCGGTCGCGGTCGTGCTCATTGCTGCTTGGACCAACGAAAGATTGCGCGTCGCTGTAGGCGTACCTGCGAAACTCCGGGGTCAGGGTGAAATTGAGGCTATCCAGGGTATGAACGTAACTCGCGAAGCCCGACCAGAAGTTGTACTTCACCGGTTCCTTCGTTCCGGTCTCGTCGGGACTGCCGCGCTCCTGGTGAAGTCTGGCGTACCCTCCGCCGCCGAAAAGGGCGATGTCGCGGGTCACGTCGAGGCGGCCGTCGGCCGACGCATTCCAGTCGCGGAAATTCTGGCTGTTCTTGTCGGCGTAGAAACCGAAATTTCCACCGGTCGAGAAGTTGACCGCATGGTTGTTCCAATCCGATTCGACGGACAAACCGGGTTTGACGCTCGTTATGAAGTCGTCCTTCGTGTTGTGCCTGCTGGCGAAAACGTTGTCGGTGTACTCTTCCTGGACTTCCATCTTGGGGAAAAACAGGAAACTGCCGGCCCGAACACCGAGTGGTTCCAACTCCGGACGCGGCCGCGTCTTTACGGTTTCCACCTGAGCCGCGGCCTCGAATGAAACGAGGACTACAACCGAGAGCACCGTCAGGCCAATGCCGACAAACTTTTTGGCCATGTTTGTGTCCTTCACCCCAACTGTACCGATCGAGCCTTGCTCCTGGCACACGAGCCCCGATCGGAACCTGAAAATATTAGTGAAGTTAGTACCCGTATCATGGCGTGGATGCAACGACCTTCCGGTTTCTATGCTTCAGGGTGTTGCGTAAATGCAACGCCCTTTGCGGGCTCGGGGCCCGCGTCGGTTTTTAGCGGCCCGTGGCGCTGGCGGATTGGCTGCCAGGAGGCTCCACCGCCACGCAATTGTCGGTATTCCGGCACTCGTTCTTCGCCAGCGAGTCTGGCCCGGGCACGCCGGGTCCCCCCACGCCCCCGGGGCCGCTGGCCTTGGCCGGAAGTTCGGCGAGAGTCTGCTCCAGGGCCGACGCGATTACGTCGTCGCAGGCCTCGAAATCGGTGTCGAGGAGGTCCTTGATGTCGATCGCGAGATGGGGGGCCATTGCCGCCGCCGCGACCGCGATCTGCGCGGGGCATTCACAGTCCGCTCGTCGATCGATTCGCCAGATCGAACGCAACTGTTCGCTCGCGAACCCGACGATCTCGATCGCCAGGTCGGAGTGGGCGCCGACCGATTCGAAGATGCCGTCTTCGAGGACGCACCGGTCGCCGTACTCGGCGTCCGTCCCGATCAACTCGACGATGGTGCTCTTGATGTCTTCCGGAAGCGCGTCCGCGGCGCCGGCGCTACCGGACACGCCGATCATTGCGAGTCCCACGACGACGGAGCCGGTCAATTCGGGCTTCAGCAAAGAGATCATGCCGGCCTTTCCATCCCTATGCGGTCATCCAATCCGTGCCTTGGCTCCGATTCACGGTCACGGCGCGGAGCCCATCTCTCGGCATAGCGAAATGCCATGATCCCTACCGTTTAGCATAGCCCCCGAACATAAACAACCTATATAACGCATACAGTGAGCATCGCTATCGTAAAAAGAGTAGCGCACGCATTGTGGATTTGCTAAGATCCGCGAATGATCTGGTCCCTCTCCTGTTGGTTGCCGGGGTGTCGGCCGGCGTGTTTGGTTCTGGCGGCGGAGGGGTCGAAGCCGTATGTACATACTATGAGGATCGATACTGGACACGGCCACGCGGTTGACGATGGGCATGGCGATGGCGGCTGCCATGAGTAGCCGCATCGTCGAGCTTATCTTCGGCAAGGAGAAAAGAAGGCGGGTTACGGTCGCCAACGCCGAGGCGCCGGACGGCTTTCGCGTCTATGCGGTCGGCGATATCCATGGCCGGGTCGATCTTCTCGATCGCCTGCACACGATGATCCTTGAGGACGCCGCGGACGCCCGGCCCGGTGTCGAAAAGGTTGTCGTGTATCTGGGGGACTATCTGGATCGAGGATTGTACAGCAAGGAACTCATCGATTTTTTCCTCGACGACCCTCTCCCCGGCTTCGAGGCCGTCTACTTGCGAGGAAACCACGATCAGTACTTCCTCGATTTCCTCGTGGATCCGGACAAGGGCGCCAGTTGGCTAAGGTTTGGCGGCGACGCCACGGTGTACAGCTACGGGGTGCGGATCCCGGACGAGGTAACGCCGGCTCTGCGCATGGTGTATATCCGCGACCGCCTCCTCGAGGCCGTACCCCGGCGCCACCTCGCCTTTCTCGGCGATCTCGAGTTGGCCCGGGTGATTGGCGACTATCTTTTCGTTCACGCGGGCGTCAACCCGGATCGGCCCCTGTCCAAACAGACGCCCGAGGACCTCCTGTGGATACGCGACGCATTTCTCGAATCGGAGCGGGATTTCGGCAAGGTCGTCGTCCACGGTCATTCGGTCACCAGCGTGCCCGAGGTTCGCGAGAACAGGATCGGGATCGACACCGGCGCCTGCTACAGCAACAACCTCACCTGCGTCGTGCTCGAAGGGGTGGGCAAGCGCTTCATTTCCACCGCGGATGCCGCGTCGTCCGCGGGCCGGGTGGCATCGCTCTAAAGCTCCTCCCGTCATAGCTTCCTAACTCTCCCTCCGATCGGTCGGCGAGGGCGGCCACCGCCCGGCGCGTTTGGCGGCGACCGCCGCGGCGAGCGCCGATTCGACCTCGGCGAAGACTCCATCCCAGTCGCCGAGCCGGCGTTGGCGGAAAAGACGCATCGTCGGATACCAGGGGGTGTCCGCTCTCTCCATCTGATACAGCCAGTACGGCACTAGGTTGAGGACGTTCCAGATCGGCTTGGCCAGCGATCCGGCCAGGTGGGCGACGGCGCTGTCGGTCATGACCACCAGGTCCAGTTGTTCGACGATTGCGGCGGTGTCGGCGAAGTCCCCGACAATGCCGCCGAGGTCGACGATCAGCGCGCCGGCGCCGCCGACATCGCCGATATCGGCCCTCCGCGCCCCCTTTTGCAGGCTGAAAAGCTGCACGCCGGATGTCTCGGCGAGGCGAAGGAAACGGCTGAGGGGCGCCGAGCGGTTGCGATTGCCCTTGAAGGTGGCGCTGCCCGACCAGACGATGCCAACCTTGAACCTGTCGCGGTAGGGGGCGATCGGCGTCCGGAATCGCTCCCGGGCTTCCGCGGGCACATGCAACGATGGCAACGGCGGCGAGTTGTCCGGCGAGGCGTCGACGATGCCGGGCAGACTCATCATCGGGCTGTGAAGGTCGGCGGCGACGGCTTCACCGGGGGCGACGAGACGATCGACCCCCCCAAGCCGGGAAAACAGGCGGCGCAACTCGGGTGGGCACTCGACGATCACGGTTCCGCCGCGTTGCTTGACGAGGGGCAAAAAACGGCTGGCGAAGATGCAGTCGCCGAAACCCTGTTCGGGATAGACGAGCAGGGTCCGGCCCGCGAATGATTCGCCCGTCCACCGTGGTCTGGGGTAGCGGCGCGGCGGATACGCCTTGAGCCGGAAGCGGCACTCGTAGGCGGCCCACCCCTCGGCGAACCGGCCCTGCTGCAACAGCACCAGGGCGCGATCCCACGACGGCCCCGAAGCGTCGGGGGCGAGGCGCAGGGCCGTTTCGAACTCGGCGAGCGCCGCCTCCGGATCGCCGGCTTGCCTGAGGGCGATGCCGTGGTTGTGACGGGTCGCGGCGTCATCGGGCGCGGAGGCGACGGCGAGGCGATGGGCGGCGAGGGCGTCATCGATGCGGCCGACGTCCTTCAGCGCGTTGCCGAGATTGCCGGTCGCGGAACAACCCGGATCGATGTCCAGCGCCCGTTTGTAGCAGACGATAGCGGCGTCGAGGGCGCCGTTGGCCCTGAGCGCGCTGCCAAGGTTGTTCCAGGCCGGAGCGTATCCGGGAGCCTCGGCGAGCAGCCGGGTGTAAAGGGTGATCGCTTCGGCGAGCCGGCCGGCGCGCTGATCGTCCAAGGCCTGTTCGAACATCTGGTGAAATTCGGCCGATCGACGGTCGATGGCGCGACAATCGTTCATCGCAAATCTCTTATCCCGCCGAAAATGACATGAAGGCGATCTCCGGGAGCGTCACGACGTCTTCCGGCATCGCTAAAAATGAAGGAGAAATACTAATAAAAAGTAAACGCAAACTCTTCATAAATATAATTTTTGACTTTTGGTCGTGGTATTGAGAGTATGCTAAATCGCATGAAAGTAAACTTGCGGTAAGTCAAATAAAAATCACCTAATTCATGTTGGCGGCATCTGTTTCGCGCGTTAGCGAAAAATTAGGGACCCGGATGGTAGGGAAGACGCAACCAATAGCATCGAACAGGACGCGCACGATGATGGTCTCCGCGCTCTTACCGCCCGTTTCCCGCTCCTTCGTGAGCAGCGGGTCGGCTCCTCATCTCGTCGACAAGCATCTTGGTCGCCGCAACCGCTGCCGATCGACGATGATCCTGCGGTCCGTGGCGGCGACCGCCGTGGCAGTCGCATTGGTGATCGGCGGCCCCGACGGGGCGTCGGCGACAACCCTTCAGGAAGCCATCACCATCGCCGTTTCCACTCACCCGACGGTGCAAAAGGCCCGCGCCAGAAAGCGGGCGACCGAACAGGATATCAACGAGGCGCGCTCGGAATATCTCCCTACCGTCGATGCCACCGGTGAAATCGGTTACGAGTATACCGACAACTTCTTTACCCGAAACCAGGGTAGCGGAAATGGCGGCACCCAGGAGAAGGCGCGCAAGCTTTTCGGCGGCGAGATCCGGCAGAATCTGTTTCAGGGGTTCGGAACCGTCAACCGAACGCGAGGCGCGCAAGAACGGATCAGATCGGCCAGCCACAACCTGATGGACGCGGAAGAGGCCATCGGCCTTCGCGCCGCCGTCTCTTATCTGGAGGTATTGCGCGCCAGGCATGTGGTCAATCTCGCCCAACAGAACGTGGCCTCCCATATACAGGTTCGCGACGACATCAAGTTCAAGGCGCAGAAAGGCAGAAGCGACTCCGGCGACTTCAACCAAGCGGAAAGCCGCCTGGCGCTGGCACGCTCCCGGCTGACCCAGGCGCGCGGCCAACTGCGCGACGCCGAAACAGGTTATCTCGAGGTTGTCGGCCAAACCCCGGGGACGCTGGAGACGCCAAGGCCCCCCTATCAGGCGATCCCTTCCAACATCGATCTCGCCGTCGCCGCGGCGGAGGACACCAACCCGGCGCTGCTCGCGGCGCTCGACAACGTCAATGCCCGGGAGTTTGCCGCGAGGGCGAAAAGAGAGCCGTACTATCCGAAGTTCGACATCAGCGTGCGCGGCCATCGCGGTCATGACATGAACGGTGTCGATGGCGACGATAACGCTTTCGCGGCGTTGCTGGTGATGGACTTCAATCTGTATCGTGGTGGTGGAGACCAAGCCCGATACCGTCGCGCTATCGAGCAGATGAGCGAAGCGAGGCAGCGGGAAGCCGAAATCCGGCGGATGGTCCAGGAACAGATGCGGATCGAGTATACCGGCCTTTTGACCGCCCG
>JAUXFS010000460.1 GCA_030622775.1 Rhodospirillales bacterium
ACTCCCGTACAGCAGCATTCCGGAAGCCAGCGCCCCGAGAACGAAGTACTTGAGACCGGCCTCCGCCGAGCGGGAATCGTCGCGCTGGAACGACGCCAGCACGTACAATGCCAGGCTCTGCATCTCAAGGCCGAGATAGAGCGCAATGAGGTCGTTGGCGGAGATCATCATCAGCATGCCGACGGTCGCGAGCAGTATCAGGACCGAATACTCGAACCGGGAGATCCCCTGACTCTCCATGTAATCCTGGGCAATGACGATGGACAGACCGGAGGCTATAAGCACCAGGACCTTGAAAAATACCGCAAAGTCGTCAAGGACAAACATGCCGCCGAAGGATTGCCCGGGGCCCCGGACCGCAATCGTCGTGACCAGGAGCACTGTCAGAACCAGCGCCACCACGCCGAGACGCGAGACCATGCGGGACGCTCGGGCCACCTCGGCCGCGGCGCCATCCTTCTGAAAAACACCCACCATCAACAGCCCCATCGCGGCGAGCGCGAGAAAGATCTCCGGCATGGCGGGAACAAAGTTGGGGACTTCGGCCAACGGCATTTCTGGATTGTCTCCTCTGGCGCCGACTACCGTCCGAGGACGGCCGCGGTCTCCATCGCCGCGCGCGCCGTTTCCACTCTTTCAATAAGATTGTTTACCGAAACATGCATGACTTCGAGGAATGGGGCCGGGTACAAACCCATCCAGAAGACAAGCAGCACGAGAGGCGCGAACACCGCGATCTCCCTTGGACTGAGGTCGAGAACTTTTTTCAGGCTGTCTTTCGTCAGAGCGCCGAAAATCACCCGCCGATACAGGTACAGCATGTAGGCGGCGCCCAGAATCGTCCCGATCGCGGTCAATGCCGCCACCCAGGAGTTGGCCTGGAACGCACCCACCAAAACCAGGAGTTCGCCCACGAACCCGCCGGTGCCGGGGAGCCCCACGGAAGCCAGCATGAAGATCATGAACGCCAGCGAATAAGCCGGCATCCGGTGCACCAGACCGCCATAGGTGGCAATCTCCCGCGAGTGCAGACGGTCGTATACGACACCGACGATCAGGAACAAGGCCGCCGCGACCACCCCGTGGCTCAGCATCAGGAAGATCGCCCCCTCGATACCCTGCACCGTCATGGTGAAGGTGCCGACGGTGACAAAACCCATGTGCGCCACCGACGAGTAGGCGATCAGCTTCTTCATATCCTTCTGGGCCAAAGCGACCAAGGAGGTGTAGATCACCGCGATGATGCTGAGCGAGTAGATGAGCGGCGTGAACTCGATCGAGGCCTCGGGAAACATCGGCAAGGAGAAGCGCAGGAAGCCGTAACCGCCGAATTTCAGCAACACGCCGGCAAGAATGACCGAACCCGCCGTCGGCGCCTCGACGTGGGCGTCGGGCAGCCAGGTGTGGACCGGCCACATCGGGACCTTGACGGCGAACGAGGCCATGAAAGCCAACCAGAGCCAAGTCTGAAGTCCGGTCGGGAAGTCATGATTGAGCAGCGCCGGAATGTCGGTGGTGCCGGCGGTGAAGTACATGGTCAGCATCGCCAGCAGCATCAGCACCGAACCGGCGAGCGTGTACAGGAAGAACTTGAACGCCGAATACACCCGGCGTGCCCCGCCCCATATGCCGATGATGAGGAACATCGGGATCAGCGTGGCCTCGAAGAAAATATAGAAAATGATCAGATCGAGGGCACAGAACATGCCCACCATCATCGTCTCCATCACCAGAAACGCGATCATGTACTCCTTGACGCGCTCGGTGATGCTTTCCCAACTAGCCAGCACGCAGATCGGCGTCAGCAACGTCGTCAACAGAACGAACAACATCGAGATGCCATCGACGCCCATGTGATAGGAGATGTTGAACGTCGGCATCCACGCGGCCCGTTCCTGGAACTGGAATGCCGATGTCGTCGTATCGAAGTTGAACCATATGCCCAAGGAAAGGAGGAACGTGGTGACCGAGGTCAGCAACGCGACGTTGCGGGCGTTACGGGCGACGACATCGGGCTCTCCCCGTATGGTGAGGATGAATCCGGCCCCGACGAGCGGAAGGAAGGTGATCAGCGACAGGAGTGGCAGGTGGCTCATTGTTTCGACCTCACCCCGCCGACCGGAACAAATACCAGGTAATCAGAATGAGCACCCCTATCAACATGGCGAAGGCGTAGTGGAAGACGTAGCCGGTTTGAAGCCGGGTGGCCCGTCGGGCGAGGTTCAATGTCGCGGCCGCGATGCCGTCGGGACCGACGCCGTCGATAAGCGCACCGTCGCCACTCTTCCATAACCCGCGGCCGATATAGAAGGCCGGTCGAACAAACAGAGCGTCGTACAGTTCGTCGAAGTACCATTTGTTGAACACGAACCGGTAGATGGCCCCGAACCGACCCGCCAACGCTCCGGGCAGCCCCGGCGCCAGCACATACATGACGTAGGCGAGTCCGATACCGGCGACGCCGACGACCAGCGGCAGGTACTTGACCCAGAAGGGAACGTGGTGGGCGTTCTCGAGGGACGGGTGCTCCGGCAGGATCAGAATCGCATTGCCCCAGAATTCCGCCGCGTCTTGCCCGACGAACCATTCATAGCCCAAATAGCCGGCAAAAATAGCCCCCGCCGCCAATACCACCAACGGCAGGATCATCACCTTCGGTGACTCGTGAACGTGGGCCATGACCTTCTCGTCCGCCCGCGGCTGGCCGTGGAAGGTCATCAACAACAACCGCCCGGAGTAGAAAGCGGTGAGAAACGCAGCGGTGATCCCGAGCCAGAAGGCGTAGGAACCGACGCCCGAATGGGCCGCGTAGGCCGCTTCGAGAACGATGTCCTTGGAGTAGAACCCGGCGAACGGCCAAATGCCCACCAGGGCCAGCGAACCGATCCACATCAGCGCGTACGTCACCGGGATCATTTTCCAGACGCCGCCCATCCGGCGCATGTCCTGCTCGCCGGACATGGCGTGGATCACCGAACC
>JAUXFS010000261.1 GCA_030622775.1 Rhodospirillales bacterium
ATTCTGCAGCGCCGTCGCCAATGGCAGCATGCCGGCGACGAGGACCAGGCTCGGCCAATTGATCACCTTGTAGGCGGTCTCCATGGTGAGACAGCGGGCCGCGACCAGGGCGAGCGCGGCAATGAGGACGGCAATGGCGTTGGGAACGAGCCCGAAGGTCATCGTCGCGATCATCGCGACGAGAATGCCAAGCGCCCACGGCGCCTGGCTGCGCGCCGGCGCGAAGTCGTCGAGCTCGACGGGCAGGTTGAGCACGATCAAGTCCTTCCTGCCGGCCTGCAAGAGCCCAATGTCCTTCCAACTGCCGCTGACAAGCAGGGTGTCGCCGAATTTCAACTCTTGGTCCGCGAGGTTCGCTTCGATCGGCTCACCGCCCCGGCGGATCGCCAGGACACTCACGTGGTGTCGGGAGCGGAACGCGGCGTCGTGAAGGGTTTGATCGATCAATGCCGAATCCGGCGAAATCATCACCTCGGCCAGGCCCATTTCCTGTTGGATGTCCTTGCGCGGGGCGGTCTCCATCGACAGAGGCTCGAGGCCCTGGTCCTCGACGAAATGGGCGGCCTGCTCTTCCGCCCCGACCGCGTACAGCACGTCGCCCACCCGAAACTCCGTGTGAGCAAGCGCCGGGGTAATGGACAATTGGCGGCCCTCGCGACGTTCGATGCCGATCACGGCGACGCCAAACCGTGTGCGGAGCTTCACCGCGCCGACGGCGTGACCGACCAGCGGCGAATCGGACAGGATCCGCAGACGCAGGAACCGCCCCCTCAATCCGTAGCGGTCGATCAACTCGTCGATGCTCAGCCCTTTTTGTTGTCCTTGATCTTCCGGGTGACCGGCGGACAGCATCCTGCGTCCGACGAACAGCATGTAAACGGTGCCAACGAGGAGAACGGCAACGCCGATCGGGGTGAACTCGAAGAAGCCGAAAGGTTCCAGGCCCTGGTGTGCGAGTTCCTCGTTGACGACCAGATTGGGCGGCGTCGCGATCAGGGTCATCATCCCGCTGATCAGCGCGGCAAACGAGAGCGGCATCAACAGGCGCGTTTTGGGGTAACCGGTTTTCGCCGAGATGCCGAGCACGATCGGCAGGAACAGGGCGACGATCCCGGTCGAACTCATGAATGCGCCGACACTGCCGACCACGAGCATGAGGAGAACGAGCATGCGTTGTTCGCTGGCGCCGCCGATGCGCATCAGCCACTCGCCGACGGCGAAGGCGATCCCGGTGGTCACCAGGGCTTCGCCGACGATGAACAGCCCGGCGATCATCAGGATCACCGAATTGCTGAACCCGGCCAGCGCTTCGCCGAGGGTCACGACATCGCCCAGCACCAGGGCGAATACGACGAGAAGGGCGACGACGTCGAGACGAAGCTTGCCGCTCGCGAACAGAACGACCGCGACGGCAAGAACGCCGAACACAAAAATCATATCGCCCGTCACGACTCCCGCTCCCATATATCCGCTATATCCGCCAAGTTACAGAAACCTCCCCAGAGGGCGGGCATCATGGCATATCGGAGGATGGCGATGAACCCATCTTCACCAGTCCACATTCACCACTACGCGGCTAGAGCTGGCGATGGATGTGCTCATGACCGAGGGAAGGATGCAGAACAAAGAACGCGGTTGTGAGACTCGGATTGTTATGTTAGCAGCGTTCTAGGCAAAAAAATGGATGAGGAGGGTATAAAATGAGTGACCTAGTTTGTTTGGCCTTCAAGGAACTCGACACGGCTGACCACTTCCTGAACGAGCTCAGGAATTTGGAAAAGGAGCATATTCTCGAGCTCGAGGATGCCTGCGTCGTGATCCGTGACGCCGACGGCAAGGTCCATCTCAAGCAGAGCGTCAACCTCGTCGCGATCGGCGCCAGCCGCGGTGCCTCGACTGGCATGCTGATGGGAACACTCGTCGGCCTTTTGTTCATGAACCCGCTGGCCGGCTTGCTGGCAGGCGGACTGGTCGGTGCAGGGTCCGGAGCCTTGCAGGGGAAGCTGGCCGACTACGGAATCGATGATGGGTTCATCAAGTCTCTCGGGAGCACGATCGAAGCCAACAGTTCGGCGATTTTTCTTCTCGTCCGCAAAGCGGTCGAGGGCAAGGTGATGCCGCGGTTGTCGCATTACGAGGCAAAGGTTCTCAAAACCTCTCTCACCGACGAGCAGGAGGAAAAACTGACGGCTGCTCTTTCGAACGCAGCCTAGCAGGTTAGGATTTCTCGCTTCGAGAGCAACCGATGCGAGCTTGGGTTGGACAGGAGGGATGAAATGGCCGAAAATCCGGAAGGGCCGGGCGAGCGCATGCCGCGAGTGAACTTGTTCGTGTTTCTCGTTGGTTGGATCGCAGCCGTCGTTGTCCTTGTTCTCGTGATGATGGCATTGATTCCAGAGGTGGATCTGGAAGCCGATCTCGCCGCCATCGAGAAAGCCGACACCGATCAAGCGGTTCTCGATGGTTCGCTGCCGTCCGTGTTGCAACCCCTATCGGGACCGCGTCCCGAGTTGCCTCTCTCTGGTTCCGTGTACGTGCCCCTGTACAGTGGCCTTTACGTGGGGGGACAACGGAGCCTGACCAACCTCTCGGCGACGCTCAGTCTGCGAAACACTTCGGCTGATCAAACACTCGTCGTGACCTCCGTGACGTACTTCAACGGAAACGGCGAGGCCGTGCTCGAGCTCTTTGATATGCCACATGCCCTAGCGCCGATGGCGACTGCCGAGTTCTACATCGATCAGAGCGGCATGGACGGCGGCCCCGTGGCGGGCGTCGTTGTAAAGTGGGGCGCCGAGACGTCCATCGCCCCTCCCCTCATCGAGGCGGTGATAGTCGGCAACTACGGTGTCAAGAGTATCTCGTTCGTCAGCCGTGGCGAAAGCCTCCCGCAACTTGGACAGTGAGACGAATACGGTCGACAAACCCTCGGCAGACATCACTACTGAAAACGAATGGAAAGACGGAGGAGAAAGGACACGGTTATGAGACCCATATTGGCAACAGTCTTGTTCGCGGGCGTGATGTTTCTGACGGCCCAGCGGACGATCGCACAGGAGCTGTTTTTCTTTCCCGCCCAGGGGCAGACGCAGCAGCAGCAAAACCAGGATTTCGGAGAATGCCATGCCTGGGCGGTTCAGCAGTCGGGCTTCGATCCCATGGTCCGACAGGGGGGACCGCCTCAAGCGGCATCTCAGGGCGGCGCCTTGCGGGGCGGCGCGCGCGGTGCGGCAGGTGGCGCGGTCATCGGTGCACTGACCGGCAATGCCGGAAGAGGCGCGGCCATAGGCGCCGCGGGCGGCGGTCTGATCGGTGGATTTCGAAGGGCCGATCAGCAAAGGCAGCAGGATGCCGACCGGCGGCAGTTCAACCAGCAGCAATCGGCGGGCCATAATACCTACAACCGAGCACTAGGGGCCTGCATGCAGGGCCGCGGCTACAGCGTGGGCTAAGGGAGAACACGAACATGGACATTGCAAGAATCCTTTTCGCGAGCACACTGATGCTCCTCTCGGCCGCCGCGGCGGCCGAGGACTTCGACGGCTCGAAGCCGCTGATCTGTGCGTCCGTGGATGCGTATTCCTGCGTTTCCGGGCAATCATGTGTCGCCGCTTCCGCGGAAGAGCTCAACGTGCCGGAGTTCTTTCGCATCAATTTTGCCGAGAAAACCGTTTCGGCCAAGCGGCCCGACGGGCAGGACGGCACGACGGAAATTCAGACTTTCCAAGTGCATGAAGGCGAACTGGTTCTGCAGGGCACGCAGGGCGGCCGCGGTTGGACCGCAGCCATCACCCAGGGATCGGGGAAGATGGCGCTTTCGGCTGTCGGCGATCGCATCGCTTTTGTCATCTTCGGCGCCTGTACGCCATTGGAATGATGGAATTCTGAAAAACGGGCGCGAAAGAGGGGCATTGCCGTTCTCGTGCGGTCATGCCCCTCCTTAAAAATGGAAAGGGAGAACCTCATGGAGGAAATCAGAAAAGATCGCAGACGCTTTTTGAGGGGCGCAGGAAGTGCGCTGATCGCCTCGGGCGCCGTCTCGGCCTTGGCCCTGTCGGCGGGCTCGGTCCGGGCGGCCCATCACGAGGCCGTCACCCAGACCAAGGAAACCCAGGCAGCGACGACACCCGAGAAAGCCCTGCGGATGCTCAAGGAGGGCAACGCCCGTTTCGTCCAGGGAAAGATGTTCAAGCGTGACCTGTTGGCGCAGGTGAAGGCGACGGGCGCCGGTCAGTTCCCGATCGCGGCGATCGTCGGGTGCATCGACTCGCGGGCGTCCAACGAGCTGATCTTCGACCAGGG
>JAUXFS010000175.1 GCA_030622775.1 Rhodospirillales bacterium
GGTCCATCCCGAGTACGCGGAAATGCCGACGCCGAAGCAGGATTACGAGCTGGCCAAGAAACTGCTTGCGGACGCCGGCCATCCGAACGGCATCGACCTGGAGATCGTCTGCAAGAAGGACCCACCCTGGGAGGTGGCCGCGGTCCAGGCCATGGCCCAGATGTGCGAGCCGGCGGGGATCCGCATCAAGATCAATGTGATGCCCAGCGCCCAGTACTGGGAGATCTGGGACAAAGCCGATTTCGGCTTTACCGCCTGGACCCATAGGCCGCTGGGAGTCATGGTGCTGAACCTGGGGTACCGATCGGGCGTTCCGTGGAACGAGAGCCACCACAACAATCCGGAGTTCGACAAGTTGTTGGACGTGGCCAGCGCCACGCTGGACCTGAACGAGCGTCGCATCCATATGGAAGGTCTCCAGAAAATGATGCAGGCCGACGGAGTGATCGCCCAGCCGTTCTGGCGCTCGGTGTTCGCCGCCGGCAACAAGCGGGTTCAGGGATACAAGATCCATCCGACCTTGTACCACCAGCTGAACAAGGTCTGGATCGCTTAGGACCGTGGCGCGGCGGCGGGTGGAAAGCCCCGCCGCTCCCTGCGGTGTCGGCATCGAACGACGCGCCGGGATTTGGCCAACCGACGAACGAGAGACGCTGACGGCATGGTTTTGTTTATCCTGAGACGCCTCGGCACGATGGCCTTGACCATGCTGGTGGTGTCGTTACTGCTGTTCCTGCTGCTGGAGTTCACTCCGGGAAACGTCGCCACCAAGGTCCTGGGGCCGTATTCAAGCGAGGAGCAACGCAACCTCTGGCTCGAGGCGCACGGCTACTTCGAGCCCCTGTGGTACCGCTACGGCACCTGGCTCGGCCGCTTCGTCTCCGGCGATTTCGGCGACTCCATCCGCTTCAAGGTCCCGGTTGCCGACGTGCTGTGGCCCAGGCTGTGGAACACCGCCATTCTCGGCTTCTGGACGTTCGCGGTAATGATTCCGCTTTCGCTGATGTTGGGCGTCCTCGCCGGAATGCGGGAAGGATCCCTGCTCGACCGGACGATTTCGGTGACCAGCATCGTCACCACCTCGATCCCCGAGTTCGCCAGCGCCGTGTTTCTCGCCGCGCTCTTCGTCTTCTGGCTGGGCATCCTGCCCGGAACCAGCACGATGAGCGGCGGCTTCGACTGGGTCCAACTGGTGCTGCCGGTGATGGTGCTGGTGCTCTACGACTTCGGCTACGTGGCGCGGATGACCCGGGCATCGATGGCCGAGGTGATGACGACGCATTACATCCGCACCGCCGTCCTCAAGGGACTGCCGTATCGGCGGGTGATTCTCAAGCACGCGCTCCGCAACGCCCTGATCGCGCCGTTCACGGTGATCACCCTGCAGGTCAACTGGCTGCTTTCCGGGGTCATCGTCGTCGAGTTCTTCTTTGCCTACAAGGGCTTCGGCGCGCTGTTGCTGGAGGCCTCGCTCAACCAGGACATTTTCCTGATCGAGGCTTGCGCCATGGTCGCGGTGTTCGTCGCCGCCTCCACCCAGACCATCGCCGATGTCGGCTACACCGTCCTCAACCCGCGAATCCGGTTTGCGTGAGGGAGATGAGATGACCGATATCGGCGAGACCGCCACCCCCGCGCCGTCCGCGCCGTCGCCAGGCGCGGCGTTCGGGCGGGCGATCCGCTCGTTCGCCCTGTTGCGCGAGAGCGGCGCCGGAATGGTCGGCGTCGGGTTGATCGCGCTGTGGGTGTTCGTTGCCCTGTTCGCCCCGCTGGTCGCGCCGTTCGACCCCAACGCCACCCTGCAGCCATTCGCCAAGCCGGGCACGGTGTACGCCCAGGGCGGCACCTTCTGGCTGGGAACCGACCATATCGGCCGCGACATCCTGTCCAGGATCATCTGGGGCTCGCGGGCGGTGTTGTTCTACGCGCCGCTGGCCACCGCCAGCGCGTATCTGGTCGGGATCCTGATGGGGCTTGCCGCCGGTTACTTCCGGGGCAAGATGGACGAATTTCTCTCGTTCATCGCCAACGTCATTCTCTCGTTCCCGGTGCTGGTGCTCTACATCCTGGTCATCGCCACCATCGGCGCCTCCGGCATCAACATCGTCATCGCCATCACCTTCGCCAGCGCGCCGGGGATCATGCGCATCGTCCGCGGCCTGGTCCTCGACCTGCGCAACCGCGATTACGTCGCCGCCGCCCAGACCCGCGGCGAGTCCTCCTGGTACATCATGCTGGTCGAGATCCTGCCCAACGCCCGCGGCCCGCTGATCGTCGACGCCTGCCTGCGCCTCGGCTACGTGATCATCACCATCGGCGTGCTCGGCTTTCTCGGCCTCGGCCTGCCGCCGCCGGACCCGGACTGGGGCGGGATGATCAACGAAACCCGGTCGATGGCGCTGGCCTTTCCCCACATGACGATTTTCCCGTGCATCGCCATCTCGTCGCTGATCCTCGGCTTCAACATGCTCGCCGACGGCCTCCGCGAAATCGCCATTAGGGATTGAGTGGACATGTCCGACGAACCCCCGTTGCTGGAAATAGAGAACCTCTGCATCTCCTACTTCACCCGCGCCGGCGAGATCCCGGCGGTGGTCGATTTCTCGATGACGCTGCACGCCGGCGAGAGCATCGGTCTGGTCGGTGAATCGGGCTGCGGCAAATCGACCGTGGCGATGGCGATCATGCAGTACATGGGCCACAACGGCGGCATCGTCGGCGGTTCGATCCGCTTCAAGGGCCGCGACCTCGCCAGCTACAGCGCCAAGGAACTGCGTCGGCTTCGTGGCTCGGAGGTGGCAATGATCTACCAGGAGCCGATGGCCGCGCTCAATCCGAGCCTCACCCTCGGCAGCCAGTTGATCGAAGTGCCGATGACCCACGAAGGCCTGCGACGATCGGAGGCATATTCCCGCGCCGTCGAAATGCTCTCCGACGTCCGGCTGTCGGATCCCGAGCGGGTGATGGCGGCCTACCCGCACCAGATCTCCGGCGGCCAGCAGCAGCGCGTGGTCATCGCCATGGCGTTGCTGGGCAAACCCTCGCTGCTGCTCCTCGACGAGCCGACCACGGCGCTCGACGTCACCGTCGAGGCGGGTATCGTCAATCTGATCGCCGACATCAGCAAGAAATTCGGCACCGCCCAAATCTACATCTCCCACAACTTGGGACTGATTCTGTCGACCTGCGAAAGAGTCTGCGTGATGTACTCGGGCGAAGCGATCGAAGAAGGGCGGATCGTCGACCTGTTCGAGCGCCCCCTGCATCCGTACACCCAGGGACTGTTCGGATGCATCCCGCTGCCCAGTTGCGACAAGAATGCCCGCCCGCTGACGCCGATCCGCGGCCAGCTACCGTTGCCCCACGAGCGGCCGCGGGGCTGCTATTTCGGTCCGCGCTGCGACTACTTCCGCGACGGGCTGTGCAATCGCGAGCTGATCCCGATGAGTCCGTCCGATCAATCCGGTCACCGGGTTCGCTGCCTGCGCTGGCAGGAAGTCCCCGGGGAGACGCCGGAGCGGGTGGTCGTCGCCCGCGAGCGCATCCAGGTGGGAGAAGAGGTGCTCAGGGCGACCGGACTGCAGAAGTACTATCCGATCCACGACCGTTCGCTGGCGGCGTTGATCTCGGGGAAAGGCGTCCGCTACGTGAAGGCCAACGAGACCCTGGATTTCGGCGCCTGTGTCAGGGAAACCGTCGCCATCGTCGGCGAGTCCGGGTGTGGCAAATCGACGTTCGCCAAGGTGTTGATGGGACTGGAGACGGCCACCGACGGCGAGCTCCATTTCGCCGGCGACGAAATCAGCAGAAGCCCGGTGCGCAAGCGAAGCCCGCAGCAACTGGGTTCCCTGCAGATGGTGTTTCAGAACCCCAACGAGACCCTCAATCCCAGCCATACCATCGGCGCGCAGATCGGGCGGGTTATCAAGAAGTTCGGCGTCGAGTCCGACCCGGGAAAGATCCAGCAGCGGGTGCTGGAACTGCTCGACACCGTCAAGCTCCCGCGTGATTTCTACAAGCGCCGGCCGCGCCAGCTCTCCGGCGGCCAGAAACAACGTGTCGGCATCGCCCGGGCGTTCGCCGGAAACCCCAAAATGGTCGTCGCCGACGAGCCGATCTCGGCCCTCGACGTTTCGGTCGCGGCGGCGGTGACCGAGCTTCTGATGGACATCCAGCGCGAGCACGGGACGACGCTGCTGTTCATCAGCCACGACCTCAGCGTGGTGCGCTATCTCGCCGACCGCATCGTCGTCATGTATCTGGGACAGATCATGGAGCGCGGCACCACCGAGCAAGTGTTCGCGCCACCCTATCATCCCTACACCGAGGCGTTGCTGTCGGCGGTGCCGATCGCCGATCCCAACGTCAAAAAGCGCGAGATCGTGCTCGAAGGCAACATTCCGAGCGCACTCAATCCGCCCAAGGGCTGCCCCTTCGCCACCCGTTGCCCTCGCAAGATCGGCGACATCTGCGACAACGAGATGCCACCGCGGAAATCCGACCATCCCCGCCACGTCATCGCCTGCCACATCCCGCTCGAGGACCTCATCAAGGTCGAGCCGGTGTTCCGCACGGTTGCCGGAGAAGCCGCCGAGTAGGCGATCCCGTAGCGACCTCGGCATTTCGATCGACCTCGGTTTCGCCCGATCCTTCCTACCTTGGGCGGCGCAGGAGCTAGAAATTCGATCGCAAGAAACGGAGTGCGGCTACTACGTCGCGCCTCCACTATGGGATGGGAGCAACGGTTTCTTGGAGCGGCACGATGAGCGGGATTGAAAAGATCAACAAAACCATGGGCGTGGTCGAGTGGACCTTGCTGATCGGCTTGTCGGTTCTCTGGGGCGGCTCGTTCTATTTCGTGGGCGTGGTGGTGGACGGCCTGCCGCCGTTCACCATTGTCGTGTTGCGCGTCGGGATCGCGGCGCTCGCGCTCAACGTCGCCGTGCTCGCGATGGGCCTGCGCATGCCGTCGGATCGCCGTGCGTGGGTCGCTTTCTTCGGCATGGGCTTTCTCAACAACCTGGTGCCGTTCTGCCTGATCGTCTGGGGGCAGACGCACATCGCCAGCGGCCTCGCGTCCATTCTCAACGCGACGACGCCGCTTTGCACGGTGGTGGTCGCCCATTTCCTCACCAGCGACGAGAAAATGGACGCCGGCAGGCTGGCTGGCGTCGCCATCGGCTTCACCGGCGTCGTTTTGATGATCGGGCCGGAAGCCCTGAAAGGGCTCGGCGTCGACGTCTTCGCTCAACTTGCCGTTCTCGGTGCGGCGATCGCCTACGCCTTTGCCGGCGTCTTCGGTCGCCGGTTCCGGCGGATGGGCTTGGCGCCGCTGATCACCGCGACC
>JAUXFS010000098.1 GCA_030622775.1 Rhodospirillales bacterium
GAACGACATGGCTACGATCCGACTTGTATGGGGCAGAAAGCGCTGTTCGGACTGATGGTGTTGATATCCCAAATTTGACGGTTTGCCGCGTGGAGTAGCCGATGGTCACCCTGACGAAGATCTACACCCGTGGCGGCGACAAGGGCCAAACCTCGCTCGGCGACGGCCGCCGGGTGGCGAAACACGACCTGCGGGTCGCCGCGTACGGCACCGTCGATGAAACCAACGCCGTCATCGGCCTCGCCCGCCTCCACACCGAGGGTGACGCCGACGAAATGCTGGCCCGGGTCCAGAACGACCTGTTCGACCTTGGCGCCGACCTCTGCACGCCGGAAACCGGGCGCAAGGCGGAAGGAGCGTTGCGCATCGTCGACCAACAGGTCGAGCGCCTGGAACGGGAGATCGACGCCATCAACGCCGCACTGCAGCCGCTCACGTCGTTCATTCTTCCCGGCGGGTCGCCGGCGGCGGCGTACCTGCATCTGGCCCGCACCGTTTCGCGTCGTGGCGAACGGCTGATCTGCGAACTGGCCGGGAGCGAGCCGGTCAACCCCGCCGCGGTGCGCTACATCAACCGACTCTCCGATCACCTGTTCGTCCTCGCCCGCCACCTCAACGACGGCGGGACCAGCGACGTCCTCTGGGTTCCCGGTGGCAGTCGATAGTACCACGCGACAAGGCGGTGCATCGACACCCTCGGCCGCAGGCGCGTCTTGACCTCGGCTCGCCATGTCCTTACTGTGCACCCGCAAACGAAATGCTCCGAAGGGGCTGGGGGAAGGTCCTTTGATGTCAAGCGCTTGGCGCTTGATTGTGGCCGGTCCGACCAGTCCCGCGACAACGTCATAAGAAAGAATTCGCGGGTCATCCATGAAAGTCCTCGTCGCTGTCAAACGCGTCATCGACTACAACGTGAAAATCCGGGTCAAATCGGACAACACGGGTGTCGAGACGGCCAACGTCAAGATGTCCATGAACCCCTTCGACGAAATCGCCATCGAGGAAGCGGTTCGGCTCAAAGAGGCCGGCACCGCGACCGAGTTGGTCGCCGTATCGATGGGCGTTACCCAGTCCCAGGAAACCATCCGCACCGCCCTTGCCATGGGCGCCGACCGCGGCATCCTGGTGGAAACCGATCAGGAACTGCAGCCCTTGGCCGTGGCCAAGCTGCTCAAGGCCCTGGTCGAGCGCGAACAGCCCGGGCTCGTCATCGTCGGCAAGCAGGCCATCGACGACGACTCCAACCAGGTCGGACAGATGCTGGCGGCGCTGTTGGGCTGGGCTCAGGGAACCTTCGCCTCCAAGCTGACGATCGCCGACGGCAAAGCCGAGGTGGTCCGGGAGGTCGATGGGGGCCTGGAGACGGTATCGCTGGCCATGCCGGTGGTGGTGACCGCCGACCTGCGGCTGAATACGCCCCGCTACGCCTCGCTGCCCAACATCATGAAAGCGAAGAAAAAGCCCATCGAAACGCTCAAGGCCGATGATCTCGGCGTCGACGTCGCCCCCAGGCTGAAGACGGTGAAGGTGGTCGAGCCGCAGAAACGCGAGGCCGGCATCAAGGTCGAGAGCGTTTCCGAATTGGTGGACAAACTCCGGAACGAGGCAAAGGTCATCTGATGAGCACCCTGGTCATTGCCGAACACGACAACCAAGTCCTCAAGGCCGCAACCCTGAATACGGTCACCGCCGCCGCCCAGTTGGGCGACGTGGCGGTTCTGGTTGCCGGCAGCGGTTGCGGCGCCGTCGCCGAAACCGCCGCCAAGATCGCCGGCGTCGCCAAGGTGCTGGTGGCAGACGCGCCGGCCTACGCCCATCCGCTCGCCGAAAGCATGGCGCCGCTGGTCGTCGGCCTTGCCGCCGGCTACGGCCATCTTCTCGCGCCGGCGATGACCAACGGCAAGAACCTGATGCCGCGGGTGGCCGCGCTTCTCGATGTGGCGATGCTGTCGGACATCAGCGGGGTCGAGAACGAAAACACCTTCGTGCGACCGATTTATGCCGGAAACGCGATGGCCACCGTGGAAAGCAGCGACGCGATCAAGGTCATCACCGTGCGCGGCACCGGTTTCGACGCGGCCGCCGACGAGGGCGGTAGCGCCGCGATCGAAGAAGTCTCCGCATCGGAAGACTCTCAGCTCTCCAGTTTCGTCGGCCAGGAGTTGACCAAGAGCGAGCGGCCCGAGCTGACCAGCGCCCGGGTGGTCATCTCCGGTGGGCGGGGCATGGGCAACGGCGAGAATTTTGCGCTGCTCGAAGAGGTCGCCGACAAGCTGGGCGCCGCGGTCGGCGCCTCGCGCGCCGCGGTGGATGCCGGGTTCGTACCCAACGACTATCAGGTCGGGCAGACCGGCAAGGTCGTCGCTCCGGACCTGTATATTGCCGTCGGCATTTCCGGCGCCATTCAGCACCTGGCGGGAATGAAGGACAGCAAGGTGATCGTCGCCATCAACAAGGATGAAGAGGCGCCGATCTTCCAGGTCGCCGACTACGGCCTGGTCGCCGATCTGTTCAAGGCCGTGCCGGAGTTGTCGGCCGAGTTGGACAAGTAGATCCCGACCCGCCGGCCCTTCGAGTCTGAGAGGGATTGATCAATGGACATCGCCAGGGTGGGCGTCGTCGGTGCCGGTCAGATGGGCACCGGCATTGCCGAGGTTTGCGCGCTCGCCGGTTGCGATGTCTATCTGCTGGATGTCTCGCGCGAACGCCTCGACGGCGCCCTTGCGGCGATAACCGAGAGCATCAATCACCTCGCCGCCCGAAGGCGGATCTCGGAGGGCGACGGTCGGAAAGCGCTGGCGCGGTTGAGCACCGGCCTCGACTACGAAGGGTTCCGGGACTGTCAGCTGGTTATCGAGGCCGCCACCGAAGACGAGCAGATAAAAAAAGAGGTCCTTCGCAAACTGTGTGAAGTCCTGCCGGCCGACGCGATCATCACCACCAACACGTCATCCATTTCGATCACCCGGCTCGCGGCGCAGACCGACCGGCCGGGGAGGTTTCTCGGCACCCATTTCATGAACCCGGTGCCGAAGATGGAGCTGGTGGAACTGATCCGCGGCATCACCTCCGACGAAGAGACTTTTCGCGTCGTTCACGAGTTCGCGCTCAAGCTCGGCAAGACGCCGATCAGCGCCGAGGATTTTCCGGCGTTCGTCGTCCACCGGATCCTGATGCCGATGATCAACGAGGCCGTCTATACCCTGTACGAAGGGGTCGGCTCGGTGGAAAGCATCGATACGGCGATGAGGTTGGGCACCCATCATCCGATGGGGCCCTTGGAACTCGCGGACTTCATCGGCCTCGATACCTGCCTTGGGATCATGCACTCGCTGCATGAAGGCCTCGCCGATCCAAAGTACCGGCCATGCCCGTTGCTGGTCAAATACGTCGAGGCCGGCTGGCTCGGGCGCAAGGCGGGCCGCGGCTTCTACGACTACTCCAGCGAAAAGCCCGTCCCGACCCGCTGACGGCGTCGGGCGAGATTCGTCGACGGCCGGAAACGCCGTGAGCCATCGGCGCAGTGGCCTTGCCCCGTTTTCCCGTGCCCGACCGCGGTGATTTCTCTTGATGCGCCAATAGGGGTTTGCGATACGTTGCATGCGGGAACGTGGGCGGAGCGGAATTCGCGGATTCAGCTCCCGACGCGTGGCGGCGCAGGACAGGAACGCAAAGTGGAGCCGCTACTTTTTAAGAGCCTCCAGGTTCGGCTTGCCGAGACGGCGGAGGAGGTCGAGGCGGCGCAGGCGCTTCGCTACCGCGTCTTCTACGAGGAGATGTCGGCGGCGCCAACGCCCGAAATGAAGGCGCGGCGTCTCGACTTCGACGCCTTCGACCCGAATTGCGAACACCTCCTGGTCATCGACCTGGAACGCGGCAACGCCGCGCCCGCGGTGGTCGGCACCTACCGGCTGATGACCCGGCCCGCCGCCATGCGGCATGGCGGGTTCTACACCGAGCAGGAATACGACGTGTCGGCCCTGCTCCGCTATCCCGGAGGTATCGTCGAAGTCGCCCGCTCCTGCGTCGACCCGGCATACCGTAGCCGCGGCGTCATGCAAATGCTGTGGCGGGGATTCGCCGCCTACGTCAGTCACAACGACCTGAGCATCCTGTTTGGATGCGCCAGTTTCCCCGGCACCGAGCCCAACGAAATGGGTCCTCAGCTATCCTACCTCCATCATTGCCATTTGGCGCCGGAGACGCTCCGGCCCCGGGCGTTGGCCCATCACTACGTGCCCATGGACATCCTGCCGTCCTCGGATTTCGACGCGCAGGCGGTTCTCAAGGACCTGCCGCCGTTGATCAAAGGGTACCTGCGTTTGGGCGGCTTCGTCGGCGAGGGCGCCGTCGTCGACCATCAGTTCAACACCACCGACGTGTGCGTGGTCGTCAAGACCGATCAGTTGACCGAAAAGTACGACCGTCGCTACCGGCGGTCGCCCGCGAAGAAGGCGGGGCGTGAAAACTAGACCGTCGCCCTTGCGGGCTGGCGTTCGGTTCTTCTTCTTCGTGATCCTGACGATCCTGCTCCTGCCGCCCTATATCCTGTGTTTCTCGGCTTGGCCGCGGGCCCATTATGCGGCGCGTTCCGCCTGGGCCCGCTCGGTTTGCCGGCTGATCGGTCTGCGGGTGCGGGTCATCGGCGCGCCCTGTCGCCAGGGAACGGCGCTGTTCGCCGCCAACCACGTTTCGTATCTGGAAATCCCGGTCCTGTCGGGACTGCTCGACGCGACGTTCGTGGCCAAGAGCGAAGTCGCCGACTGGCCGCTGCTCGGCCAGCTATGCAAGTGGGGGCGAACCGTGTTCATCAATCGCTCCGCCGCCGAAGCCAAGGCACAAACCCGGATGCTGCAGGAACGGCTCGGCCGCGGAGAGAGCCTGATCCTGTTTCCCGAAGGAACCAGCACCGACGGAAGTGGCGTCGTGCCGTTCAAATCCTCGCTGTTCAACATCGCCGAGAACCTGCCGGAAGAGACGAACCTGGTCGTTCAACCGGTCTCCATCACCTATGTCCGCACCATCGACGGAACACCGCTCGTCGGTCCGTTGGCGGAACTCTATTGCTGGTACGGCGATGCGACGCTGTTGCCCCACCTGATACGGGTTTTCGGGCTCGCGGGTGCGATCGTCGAAGTCCGTTTCCACGCGCCAATCCCGGTGGAGGAAGGAACGGGCCGCAAGGCGCTGGCGCGCCGTTGCGAGGCCGCCGTCGCCGAAGGCGTCGCCGCGTCTCACGCCGGAAACGGCGAGCCTGATCGCCAAGCCGCCGCGACGTAACCCGATCAGTGCACTTCGGCGCGAAGTTTCTGGCGAAAGACGTCGATCGGCACCGGGCGCCCGCCGGAGTCGTCCGTCCACCAGAATTGCCAACCATTGCACGCCGGCGCGTTCTGGACGCGGGCGCCGACCTGGTGGATCGAGCCGCGGAAATCGCCGGTGGCGATCGACCCGTCGGCGGCGACCCGGGCCGCGTAGCGGCGGCGTTGGTCGTAAAGAACATCACCGGGGCGCAGCAGCCCCTGCTCGACGACCCGGCCGAACGGAATCCGCGGCTCGTCCCGTTTTCCCGGGGTGGCGAGGAGATCCCGCTCGCCGGTATCGGGAATCGACGCGATCCTCTGCTCGGCGAGGCGAGCGTAGGCGGGATCCCTCTCGATACCGACATAGTGCCGCCCCAGCTTTCTGGCGACGGCGCCGGTGGTGCCGCTGCCGAAAAACGGGTCGAGGACGAGATCTCCGACCGATGTCGACGACAGGATGACCCGGTGCAACAGCGCCTCCGGCTTCTGGGTCGAATGGGCCTTGCGGCCGTTCACCTTCAGCCGCTCGGCGCCGGTGCACAGGGGCAACAGCCAGTCCGAGCGCATCTGCAGGTCGTCGTTGAGGTTCTTCATCGCCTGGTAATTGAAGCGATGGCGGGCATCCTTGTCGCGGGCGCACCAGATCAGGGTCTCGTGCGCGTTGGTAAACCGCCGGCCGCGAAAATTAGGCATCGGGTTGGTCTTGCGCCAGATCACATCGTTGAGGATCCAGTAGCCCAGGTCCTGCAGAATCACCCCGATCCGGAAGATATTGTGATAGCTGCCGATCACCCACAAGGTGCCGTCGGGCTTGAGCAGGCGTCTCGCCGCGGTGAGCCATTCCCTGGTGAAATGGTCGTAGGCGGCAAAATCGTCGAATCGGTCCCAGGCCTCCCCGACACCGTCGACCCGGGTGTTGTTCGGCCTCAACAGTTCGCCATCGAGTTGCAGGTTATAGGGCGGATCGGCGAATACCATGTCCACCGATTCCTCGGGCCATGCCGCCATCACCTCGATGCAGTCGCCGACGATGACCCGGTCGGCTTCGATTCGCGTGTCTCGTTCAACCATTCCGGGAGAATGAGTCATGGGGGATTCGTCGTCAACAATTAAATGGATTCAACGGGTTATGGTTGGAGGCGAGTCAATATATCGGTCTTAAGCGTTGTTCGCACGCAAGATATTGATCACGGGTTTGAAGCTACGCCGGTGATGCGGGGTCACGCCCAGCCGCTCCAGCGCTTTCCGGTGCTCCGCCGTGCCGTAGCCGGCGTTGCGCTCCCAGCCATAGCCGGGGAACCGGCGGGCGAGATCGGCCATGATCCGGTCGCGGGTGACCTTGGCGATGATCGACGCGGCGGCAATCGACAGGCAGCGTCCGTCGCCGCCGACCACGCATCGCGTCGGACACCGCAGTTTCGGCGCCCGATTGCCGTCGATCAGGGCCAGGTCCGGTTCCATGCCGAGATCTTCGACGGCGCGCTCCATCGCCAGCATGGTGGCGGCGAGGATGTTTACCGAGTCGATCTCCCCGACCTCGGCGTGGCC